>JAIORE010000084.1 GCA_021108315.1 Candidatus Cloacimonadota bacterium | reverse complement strand
ATAGTATTAAAATGAAAATTTACAAGTATCAATTCATCTGCGAACATCTATAGTGGTTTCATTTTTTCTCTGTGCTCTTTGCTTGCCCTGTAAGGAAGAATGACTGTATCAGGGTGTTCTCTGTGGTAAATTCTTTTTCCTTTTCCGAGTTAGAATTTCAAAGAATTACTCATAAAACTAAAATAGCCCTCAAAAAGAGGGCTATAGATTAAAACAACTAATATTTATACAACACCTTGATCAAGCATTGAATCTGCAACTTTGATAAATCCGGCAATGTTTGCACCGTTTACATAATTTACAAAGTCACCTTTTTTACCATATTTTACACATTGTTCGTGAATTGAGATCATAATGTTATGAAGTTTTTCATCAACTTCTTCACGTGTCCAACTCATACGAAGACTATTTTGTGACATTTCTAATCCGGAAGTTGCAACTCCACCGGCATTTGCTGCTTTACCAGGTCCGTAGAGAATTTTATTTTCAATGAAAACTTCTACAGCTTCTGGTGTAGATGGCATATTTGCTCCTTCAGAAACACAAATACATCCATTTCCAACTAAGATTTTAGCTTCTTCAACATTAAGCTCATTTTGGGTAGCACTTGGAAGAGCAACATCACATTTTACTTCCCAAGGTCGTTTACCTGCAAAGTATTCTGCACCATATTTATCTGCATATTCTTTGATTCTACCACGTTTAACATTTTTAAGTTCCATTACATAAGCAAGTTTTTCAGTAGTAATACCATCGGCATCATAAATGTATCCACCCGAATCAGAAAGAGTTACAACTTTTCCACCAAGTTCATTAACTTTTTCAGTAGCATATTGAGCTACATTTCCTGAACCGGAAATTGTAACAACTTTTCCTTCGAAACTCATTCCTCTAGTTTTTAACATCTCTTCTGCAAAATACACAGCACCATATCCGGTAGCTTCAGGTCGAATTAAACTTCCACCCCAATTCAAACCTTTTCCGGTAAGAATGCCTACAAACTCGTTTCTAAGTTTTTTATACATCCCAAACATATAACCAATTTCTCTACCTCCAACCCCAATATCTCCAGCGGGAACATCAGTATTTGCACCAATATGACGGAACAATTCAGACATAAATGATTGTGTGAAACGCATTACTTCAAGATCGGATTTTCCTTTAGGATCAAAATCCGAACCGCCTTTTCCGCCACCCATTGGGAGAGTAGTCAAACTATTTTTAAAAACTTGTTCAAAGCCTAAGAATTTCAGGATACTTAAGTTAACACTTGGATGAAAACGTAATCCACCTTTATAAGGACCAATTGCACTATTGTATTCAACTCTGAATCCACGGTTAACTTGAACCGTTCCGCTATCATCTACCCAAGGAACTCTGAACATTAAAACTCTTTCAGGTTCAATAATTCTTTCCAAAACTTTTTCGCTTACATATCTAGGATTTGTTGAGTAAACTTCCCAAATAGATTCTACAACTTCAGTTACAGCTTGCATAAATTCCGGTTGTCCGGGATTTTTGGCTTCGATCATCGCTAAGAAATCATTCATTGTCATTTTTTACCTTCCTTGTATAAAATTTTCGTAGAAAATGATAAATGGTAATTCTGTGTCAAGTATTTCTGAGAATTTATTTTAAATATATTATAACTGTATAATTTATTAATATCTTAACCGTAAAAGAATATGATGTAAATGTTATAAAAAAAATTATTTTTAAAGCAAAATTAGCTCTATAATCTATGTTTTCAAAATATAAGAGACACCTTTTTTCCCATCCATTTTGATGAAATACGGATTAGATGATTCAGCAATAGAAAAAAAATCACCATTATAGATCATTTTTTGTTTTTGCAACCAATCCCAATCAATAAAATCATCTTGAGTATTGTATGGAACAGTAAAATATCCGGCATTCATTGAAACCAAATTATGAAAAAAATGAGAACCTTGAGAAGCATCTACAATAAACCCTTTAATTCCAACTTCAATAATAATATTTGCCATACTTATTTCGTGCCATTTTACCGGAATTCCGAGAAATCTGTCTCTTGAACCCCATCTTCCCGGAGCGATTAAAATATATTTTTTATTTTTCTCCTTCATCATCTGATTTAGTTTTGCAATTTCCTGTTGCATCTCAATGGTTTTGATTCGGTCAAATTTTGAAGGAGCAAGAAATATGATATTTTTCACATCATCAATAGTTCCGTTTCCCATTCCATGTTTAGTGAGAAGTAAAAGCTCTTTCTTATTTAAATCATCAATATTAATTTCCGATTCTTCCGTTCTAATATTGAGGGGGCGAATCTGGAGAACATAAAATGTCGGTAATTTGTTTTGGGAAATATCTTTTTCAAGATTTACAGCAAATTCAATCTCAACCGGAACTCCCATCGCTTTTTCGCCAATTTTCAAAATTTCTTTGGCAATTTTAGCTAAAGGAAAAGAGTTGTATTTTAAAATATTAGTGAAAGTCACTAAACGCGGTCCTGTAATATGTAGAGCTTCCACAATTCTATTATTTCTAAAATCCCAAACAGATAATATTTGATTGAGAGAACCGTGTTTTTCACCATCTTTAATCTTTAATTTCACAATATTTGCATCTTCGTTTTCAACACTATTATTATTTTCTTTCAAGTCTATGGCATAAAAATATTTTTGTGAGTTTCCCATAAGTTCATCTTGAGAAACGATATCATGTTTAGGATATTCAGGTGCAAATCTTAGTACTTTTTTCCCTTCAACTACCATTTTGCCCAAACCAACAGCAATTGATACAATGCTATCAGTATTCTTTAAAAAAGATGTCGGGTAAAAATTGTATGATTGACCTACTCCAGAGAAATTTGGATAGAAATACCCATTATAATCATATCCCACAACTTCTTGGATGAGTACAGCCATCTTCTCCGCTTCCAGTTCGTAGTTTATACTTTCAATATAATTTCTAGTATTTTGAAGATAAACGGAAGCATAGACAAGTTTTATCGAATTTTCCAACTGGCTTAATCGAATTTTATCATTAATATTATTATTAGGAAGCATATAGGTTTCATAAATCCCCGCAAATGGTTGTGATTGAGAATCTTCTAACAGACCTGATGACCTAACTGCAAGAGGAAATTTAATGTTAAATATCAAATGTTGCAGAGTTTTTATCAAAGTAGGTGATAGATTACCTTTTCTAAAGATATTTCTGATCTCTTCATCACTTTTTTCTGTGACCCATTGTTCGATCCGGTTTGAATCAATAAATTTATTATATTCATTTGTGCCTATAATATATGTTTGAGGTATTTTTATATTAACTTCCGGAATTTGTTTCTCAAATTCCATTGAAGCAAAAAGAGCGTTCAGGAAAGCAAGCCCACGTCCCTTTCCCCCAAATGATCCATCTGATAGACGAATTATTCCATCTTTCACATTTATTGATTCCGAACTGAACTGAATAATTTTTCCTCTGGTACGGATATAATTTACTTCTTTAAATAATGAAATTAGGAAATCCCGCAAGTGTTCTGTCGAAGTAAAATCGTCTACAGTATAGCCTTGAATTTTTTTGGCGAATAAAAATTCTCCATGTGCAGTAAGCCAAGCGGAAAAATTGTGCATTTTGCCATGATGAATAAGTGATTCATCCGGAATATCGGTTAATTTTTCTTTGAATTCTGCAATTGAAGAAGCTCGATCAATTTCCAAGCCACTTTTGTTCCTAAAAATAAAATCACCAAAACCGAGATTATTCAGAATGAATTTTCTTATGTCCTGTAAAATTGTTTTTGAGTTTTTATTCAGAAAATGAACTCCTAAATCTTGGGCATGTTTTTTATTTTCAATATCTGCCGATTGAAGCAATAAAGGACACTTTACGTTTTTTAAACGTAAGTATTCAATTAGTTTTAATCCTGCATATTGATAGATTTTACCTTCACATTCATATCGAATATCAGAAAAAACCGCAATTATGAACTCTTTATATTTTTCATACATTTCAATGGCATCTTCATAAGTATGAACCAGAATCACTTTTGGGCGTGCTCTCATTCGCTGTCTTTTATTTATATCATTAAGTTCCTCTGAAATCAATCTCTGAGTTTGTTTCATGATCTCACCATACAAGAGCGGATGAAATCTGGAATAATAATGTATCGAATCTTCAACTAATAAAATTACTCGAACCAATCCGACTTCCGTATCATTTTGTACGTTCCAGATGTCTTCAATGTATTTCACCATTGTCAAAAAAATATTACTATCACCATTCCAGATAAAAACATTGTCAATAAATTGCATCTCTTCACTGTTTTTATCTATAAGTGAAACATCATTTTTGATATTTAATAGTAGCAATATTGGAATCTGTGGAAACATTTCTTTAATTTTTTTGCTAAGGTCAAACGGATTCAGTTCACCAATACGCATCATTGTTATTACAAGATCATAATCATTAGTTTGAATCTTTTCCAAAGCCTCTTTTCCGGTAGGAACACTTGTGATTCTTGGTGCTGTACTAAGGTTGAGCTGCATATATTCACCGAAGATCTGCTCCGAAAGTCTGCCGTCTTGTTCAAAAATGAAAGCATCATAAAATGTGGAAACAAGTAAAATTTCGAGTACTTTCTTTTTCATTAGATTATGAAAGTTGTCTTCACCGAATTTGAATTTATTGAAATAATAGTTTAGTTTTTTCAATTTTTACCTCAGATATTATTCTAATAAAAATGCTAAAAATTTGAAATTAGAAATGATAAGATATAACTAATTTCTAACTTCTTACCAATCTCCACTATTCTTCAATAATTCCACTTAAAATTTTGGCTTCATCTTTTGCAACTTCTTGCATTACATCTTCTATTACTCCACCAAACATTTTACTCATCAAAGAAATATTCAAACGGGAAACATAAACATCTCCTTTAGAATCTTCATAAATTGCAATTCTACATGGCATAATTGCTGTAACTTTTTTATCTGCATCATCCTGTAAAATTTCTGCGACATTATCCGGTTTGCAGATAGAAAAAATGAAAATATTTTTAATAGAATCATGTCCATAAGTTTCCATGCATTCTTCAATATCGTAAACTCGTTGTATATCCCAATTATGATCCAATATTGAATTTTCAATTTTATCATAGGTTTCTTCAAAATCAAAATTACTTTTAGAAATTGTTAACATCATCTTAGGCATTGCTTTCCAGCCAATGAATCCAAAAATTAAACTCCCTAAAATTATTCCAATTAGTATGCTAATAATTATTTTTTTCATAATAGCTCCTTAAAAAATTTTATTACTAAACTGATATTATTTGGTATTTTGTATAGTTATATTTTGAAAAATTTTATAATTGTCGAAATACTTATATATCAATTGTTAGACATTATAAATTTTTCCTGAGATCGTTTCTTTTTAATTATGTTAGAATAATTGAAAGTGATGGACATTTATTTACTTTTGTTTTTATTAGTAAAAAAGTATTAAAAGAGGATGAGATGATACATAATATTTTATTGGGTAAAAAAGTTGTTCTCGCTTCAGCTTCCCCGAGAAGAAAAGAGATTTTTGATTTTATTGGTGTGAAAACGTTGATTGTGCCGTCAAATTATATAGAGACAAATTTTACAGTTAATCCACGAAAATTGGTAAAAGAACATGCTCTTCAAAAAGCCCTGACAGTAAAAAAACAAATGGATTCAGATTGTTTGATCATTGGTTCGGATACTATTGTAGTTCTCAATAAAGTAATTTTAGGAAAACCAAAATGTAATGAAGATGTGATTAAATTTCTTGAATTGTTATCAGGTGAAACTCATTCTGTTTATACGGGAATTTCAATTGTGTACAAAAATATTATCTTACAAGATTTTGAGAAAACCAGAGTAACTTTTAAAACATTATCCAGAAAAGAAATTGATGAATATATCTCAACGTCAGAACCCTTTGATAAAGCAGGTGCTTATGGAATTCAAGGATATGGAAGTCAGTTTATAAAAAAGATCAATGGCTGTTACTTTAATGTTATGGGATTTCCCGTAAATAATTTTTATAATTTATTAGAAAAAATTGAGGGAAAATGAAACTTTTATACAATGCAAAATTTTATACAATGAAGCGTGAAAAAGGCTTTGTAAAAGCTGTCTTGATTAATAATGATAAAATTGTTGATACTTTTGAAGATGTACCGGTAATTTCAGGTGTAGAAAATATAGATTTGAACGGGGCTTTTGTTTTACCGGGATTTATTGATACTCATACGCATTCCTTTGAAGGAGGATTGTACAGTCTTTCAGCTAATTTAAAAGATGTAAAATCTCTTCATGATGTGTTTGATATTTTGAAAACAACTAAGGCGATTAGTGGAAAATATTTTGCCTTTCATTTTGATGAGAATTTGATTAAAGAACAGAGATTTCCAACGATATCAGAACTTGATTCTGTTTTTCCGGATAAACCACTTATTCTCAGAAGAGTTGACGGACATTCATGTGTAATAAATTCATTTGCTGCCAGAAAAATATTCTCCAATAATAAAAAACCGAAAGATTTTGATGGTCATCTCAAAGCTGAGTGGAACAATCTTGCCACAAATTGGTTTCACAAAAATTTAGATGATGAGAGCATTATCAAAGCTTATCAAAAAGCATCGGATATTGCAATTAAAAGTGGACATACAACAATTCATACAATGGTAAGAAAAGGTCATTCCAATCCGAAAATTTTTGAATTAATTCGTAAAAATGTAACACAATTTGCAATTGATTTTATCTTGTATCCTCAAATTATAGATGTTGATGTTGCTCTTCAATTGAACTCTCCACGAGTTGGTGGATGCATTCTTTCTGATGGATCTTTTGGTTCTCACACGGCAGCTCTATTAGAACCTTATGCAGATAAGCCGTCTACTAAGGGTAACTTGTATCATTCAAACGATTTTTGGGAAAAATTTGTTACAAAAGCACACAATAATAACCTACAAATTGCGATACATGCCATTGGTGATGCTGCAATAACACAAATCACTAATATTTATGATAGAGTTCAAAAAAGAGAATTTAAAGATTTAAGCCATCAGGTAATCCATAATGAATTAACTTCAAATGAGATGTTGGATATAATTGCTCGTAATAAAATTAGTGCTGTAATGCAACCAATGTTTGATAGACTTTGGGCTATCCCAAAAGGTCTTTATGAAAAGAGATTAGGTAGTGAAAGAGCAAAAAGAACCAATAGATTTAAATCCATTTTACAGAGGAATATTCTCCTTACAGGTGGTTCTGATTGGTATATTACAGAATTAGATGCGATTGGTGGTATTGATGCTGCAACTAAAATGCATAATATTGATGAATCAATTTCAACATTTGAAGCAGTTAAAATGTATACTTCAAATGCTGCTAAACTTTCGTTTGATGAGAATAAAATTGGAAGAATAGGAAAAAATATGCAAGCAGATATGGTTGTTTTAGATAAAGATATTTTTGAGATAGAAGATATTAATTCTGTAAAAGTATCAAATGTTATAAAATCTGGAAAATTTACTAAACCATAAATAAGTCTGTTGATTTATTCATTTGGAGATTTCGAGATTTAATTGTAAACTCCACTTGAAAATACATAGAAAAGTACAGAATTTTCATTAATTTTTTAAAAAATCCGAGGTAATCAACAGACACATAAATCAGTATCTTATTTCCAATATTAGTATTTTTTTTGCCAAAATATTTTTGTGATTATCTTTGAACATCTTGGTAGAATCAATCGACACGATCAAAATGTCTATCCAACTTTTTTATTCGGGTTGTTTCGTGTTAATTAGTGGTTACATATTTTTCGGTTTAACAGGGATAGATTGAAGTAAGAAAACTCTTCAAACTATTTTATATCCACCCTTTTCAATAGCCAAATGAACATCTTTTAACTTAAATTCACCTTTAACTTTAGCATTTTTTTCACTCAAATTAATAACTACTTTTTCAACACCATCAATACCTTTGATAATTTCATGAACACGGCTTACACAATTATTACAGGTCATCCCCACTATATTGATTAATTTTTCATCATCAGCTATAATTTTCTCTTTATTATTTGTTTTTTTATAAAAAAATTGATTCTTTGTTTTACGAAAAAGTGAGAAAAACAGTGCTATACTAAATATTATAATAATTAGAATTGTGAACACAGAAAGCTCTTTATTATGGCTCATTTCCACAAATTTATAATCAATTCCGATAAAATTCAGTAGTAAACCACCCAAAATAGAAAATATTGCTATTACAGATAAATAGATCGCTACCATTTTTTTTCCCATCGCATTACCAATCAAGGTTATTGTAGCAGCATTGGTGGCAGGTCCGGCTACTAAGAAAGCAAAAGCAGCTCCTGGTGAAATCCCTTTAGCTATCAAAGAAACTGCAATTGGAATTGAGCCGGTAGCACAAACATAAAGTGGTATCCCGACCATGATCATTATGAACATTCCAGGTAAACCATCTCCTCCATATTTTAGGAAAAAATTATCAGGAATAATATATGAGATCAAACCGGCAATTATTATCCCAATAGTTAGCTTAATCGAAATATCATCAAGAAAATCTACAAAAGCATATTTCAACACATTTTTTATCCTTGTGATCAAACTAATTTTACTCTCAGAATCTTTTTCTGAATTTACACTACAGCTCTTATTAACATTCTGCTCAGAAGTTTCATCTTCTTTTAGAAGAAAATTCGCTGTAATTCCACCTACAATTCCTGTAATAAAAGCAGCAATCGGACGAAAAATAGCAAAGACTGGTCCCATCATTCCATAAGTAGCAATTATGCTATCTACACCGGTTTGAGGAGTTGAAATCAAAAAGGAAAGAGTTGCACCTTTTGATGCTTTTTGATTTCTTAAATATAATGCAGTTGGAATTACTCCACAAGAACAAAGAGGTAATGGAACTCCTAAAATTGCAGCTTTTAATACAGAAAATATATCGTTTTTTCCTAAGTGTTTAGCAATAAAATCCCTCTTAAAAATAATACTTAATACTCCTGCAAAAAGTAATCCGATAAACAGATATGGGGCAAATTCATAGTATGTTTCAGCAATATTTATTAACAATTCTTTAAAATCCATCTTGTCTCCTTTGAGAAAGAATAAGCAAAAATTTTGAATTGTAAATTTTTTTAATTATTTTAGTTAGGTTAAAGGCATCTTTTCAAAAAAAATTATAAAGTGGTCTAAATTGGGATGATAGCTTCATTATTTTTTTGAGACTGTTCAACTGCACTCTCACTATTAATCATTCTTTATAGTTTTTCTTACAA
>JAIORE010000101.1 GCA_021108315.1 Candidatus Cloacimonadota bacterium | reverse complement strand
CAGTTATTTTTAAATTTAATCTATTGCTTATGATTATTACTTTTTTGTATTACACCCCTTAGGAATAGAAATTGCATAAAATCAATAAAAAAAGCAAAAGGGACTTGTTATGAATAGAAATTTTAAAAATATATTACTAATTATTATTTTATTTATATCACTTTTTTTATCAGCTCAAGTTATTACTTGGGAAGATACTTTCAATGAAAATAATGGTTGGACATTAGAATCAAATTGGACAATTCAGAGTGGAATGTTGCAATTTTATTACAGTCCTACTGCAGAAAATTTTGACCTTTCTGCAATTTTTCCGGAGATTGAATTACCGGAAAATGTAGGTGATATAGTTATTTCTCAATACATCAGCACATATTCAATTGTTGATGAAGTTGCCGAAATTTCGGTGATTGGAGAAGATTTTGAAACGATCATTTGGTCGTATGAATTGTTAACCGGAGATTGGGGAGAATTTACTGGATCCAATCTAATCCTATCATTACATGAATTTGCCGGTTCTACAATTAATTTGCAAATCAAATGCTATGGAGCATCAACGTGGAATTTGAATAATTGGAACGTCTATAACATTCAAATTTATGAAATGTTTGATAATGATCTTGCTGCTCTGAAAATAGTAGGACCTCCCAATGCAGAACAGAATATTGAAGATATGTGGTCGGTGAAAGTAAAAAATGTTGGTATGAACCCTCAAGAAGATTTTATTGTGAGACTTTATCATGAAGAAGAGGAAATTGCATCAATCATTTCTGAGGAAGTTCTTATCACTAATGAGGAGATGCTTTTCTCTTTCTTTTGGATTCCTACTGAGTTTGGTGATACATATTTTACAGGTGAGATAATTTTTGATGACGATGACTTTCAAGAAAACAATTTAACATCTCAATTTGATGTAAATATCTTTGAAGAAGGGGCTTTGCAGATTTTGGTTTGGGATAATGACTTTGAATCTCATATAACAGATCCTGAAACTGGGGAAACAGTTGGTTGTGAATATAGTATACAAAAGGCATTATCTACTAACTCTATTTTTTATGTAGGTGTGAACATTTTACCGGAGATTATATATAATTATGATGCGATTATTGTTACTCTCGGTCTTTATTGTGTGGGCTGAGGAATCGTTCCTCCAGGAACCGTGAGTTCCGAAGATCAACAAAACTTAGTAAATTATCTTGAAAACGGTGGAAACCTTTATATTGAAGGTGCGGATCTGGCAAAAAATTTAGAAGGAACAGAATTGCTGGATTATCTCGGAATAGAATATATTGATGATGGATTAATAAATACAATTGAATCACTTTCGGGAGTACCTGATAATTTTGCAGATAGTTTACAATTTACTTATTCATTTGGAAGCGATGCCGACTATTTGGTTGATGAATTGGCTGCAACAAGTAGTGAACTTCTTTTGGAATCTCAGGATGGAAAAGGAAGAGTTTTTACAAACCAACAAGAAAATTATCGTACAATAAGTTCATCAACTGTTTTAGGAGCATTATTTGACGGAGATTCATTAAACACAAAAGCCTATTTGATGTCACAATATATCCAATTTCTTACTCCTGAATTCACTTCAATTAATAAATATGTGCTTCATAATTCATCACTATTGCATGGCAATTATCCAAATCCTTTTAATCCGGAAACAACAATAAGTTTTGAAACTAATGATTTACATAAATCTGCTCAAATAGAAATTTTCAATATCAAAGGACAGAAGATTAAGAAATTTGAAATTAATCCCGAAAGCATCCATGAGAGATTAGGAAGGAATGAAGTTGTTTGGCATGGAACTGATCAAAATAATAAACAGGTTTCATCCGGAGTTTATTTTTATAGATTAAAAATCGGGAAAAAACATATAGCTTCTAAGAAAATGTTGTTGCTTAAATAATTATAAAAGCAGACTGGTTCAAAATGCGATAAACACAGTTCATTTTGTAAATAGCAGAATTCAAGCTTTCGATGGATAGAGAATTAGATAAATTATAATGAAATAAAAAATAAAAATTATTTTGGAGAAAAAATGAAAAAATTATTAGCAATCTTTACGATTATTATGGGAGCAATATCCCTTTCTGCAACTTGGGTTGAGATAGATAACGATGTAAAGAGTTCTCTATTTGATCATTCTGCTTCAAGTAGATCAAATACAACAATTGGGTTTTCATTAAGTGGTTACGATCTTGAGAAAGTAATTGAAAATGGAGAAGAATTTAGTAAAGTTAGTTTCTTAGATGAAGGTAGATTTATTGCCGAAGGAAAACCAAATTTACCAAGATTTACTCGTTTAATAGCAATACCAAATACTGGTGAAGTATCGTTCCAGATTACTTCAATAGATGAACAGGTATTATCAGATATTAAAGTATATCCATCACAAATACTTGGTACAGAAAGTGAGCCATACCGTGGAGAATTTGTAATAGATAATGAATTTTATAACGGAAGTTCTGTTTTCCCACAACCGAAAATAGAGATTGGCGAACCAGCAATTTTAAGAGATTACCGAATTGTTCCTGTAACCGTAAACGCTTTCCAATACAATCCTCTTAAAGAAGAATTGGTAATAATCAATAACATAGAGATTGAGGTTGAAGTAACTGGTAATCGTGGTTTAAATATCAAGAAATCAAGCAAAAAAAAGTCAAGAGCATTTGAATCATTATATCAAAGTAGCATATTAAATTATGAATCATTTGTAATGCGAGATGAGGAATATCAACAACCAAGTTATCTCTTTATTCATCCGAATAATACGTCAGTAGCATCTGCTTTAGAATATCTTACAGAATGGAAACGTCAAAAAGGTTTTGAAGTAAATACAGCTTCAACCTCTCAAACTGGTTCATCAAATAGCTCTATCAAAAATTATATTCAGAATGCGTATAATACATGGGAAAATCCACCAGAATTTGTTGTATTGGTTGGTGATGTAAATGGATCAGTTTCTATTCCAACTTTTTATGAAACATGGAGTGGATATGGTGGAGAAGGAGATCATACTTATAGCAAATTAGAGGGAAATGATGTTTTGGCAGATGTTATTATGGGACGTTTATCTTGCGGTTCCGTGACAGATTTACAGACAATAATATCCAAAGTTCTTAAATACGAAAAAGAACCATATATGGGTAATACAAATTGGTACAACCAAGCTCTTCTTGTAGGAGATCCATCTTCTTCCGGAACTTCAACAATTTATACAAATCAATCAATTGGTCAAATGATAACTGAGCATTCTGATATAAATTTGACGGAAGTTTATTCCGGTGGTTATTCTTCTGCAATGACTAATAATATCAATTCAGGAGTCAGTTATTTTAATTATCGTGGTTATATTGGAATGAGTGGATTTGGCAATTCACAAATCAATTCGCTTTCTAATGGTCCTATGCTTCCGCTTGCGATCTTCCTCACTTGTTCCACCGGAGGTTTTGCTTCTGGAGAAAGCCGTAGTGAAGCTTTTATTCGTGCTGGATCTGCCAGTGTTCCCAAAGGTGCTATTGCAGCAATCGGAACTGCAACTTCTGGGACGCACACAAATTTCAATAATTGTATTGATGCTGGAATTTATTATGGTATTTTTGCGGATAAAATATACAATCCCGGTGGTGCAATAAACCGTGGAAAACTTGCTCTATATATGCACTATCCCCAAAATCCTGGTAATTATGTAGATATTTTTTCACATTGGAATACTCTGATGGGAGATCCGGGAGTGGAACTTTGGACTGGTATTCCTCAGCAATTGGTTGTTGATTATGAATCTCAGATATCACCGGGCACAGATTATCTCGAAATAATAGTAGAAGATGAAAATGGTAATCCACTTTTAGATACGTGGGTAACAGCATTAATGGATGATGATGGAATTTTCGCAACCGGTTATACTGATGAAAATGGCTACTTAGCTTTGGAGATAAATGCAGAGGTTGAAGGTACAGTTCGTCTTACTGCAACTAAGCATGATTTCATTCCTCATCTCGGTGGTTTCACAGTTAGTGAAACAGATATATTTGTAAATACAGTTGAAATTGTGATTGATGATGATAATTCAGGCGGTTCTTCGGGTAATAATGATGGAATAGTCAATCCGGGGGAAGAGATAGAACTAAGTGTTTCTTTGCAAAATTTCGGAACACAAACAGCTAACGCAGTTTCAGCAGAAATATCTTCTGATAATGAGTTTATAGAAATTACCGATAATACGGAATCCTATGGTAATATTTCTTCTGGTAATGCTGTTTTCTGTGCTGATAATTTTAATTTTAGTGTTGCAGAAAATACTTTAGATGGAACTAAACTAAAAATTGATATTACAATTTCGGATAATGCTGGAAATGAGTGGACAGATATAATTTTTATTCCTGTACAAGGAGCCAATCTTGATGTAATTGAATATACGATCGAAGATGTAAATGGCATTCTGGAACCTGGAGAAACAGCAGCAGTAAGTATAACTTTGCAAAATAATGGTAGCGTAATTGCCAATGCAATTTCAGGAGAATTGATTTCGACTGATAGCCGTATTACTGTTATTGATGCGAATGGTTATTTTGGTAATATCTCCGGTGGTGGGCAAGCTTCTAATACCGGAAATACTTTCGAGATACAGGCAAGTGCACAGATTGTGATGGGAACCCAATTTATGATGGAGGTGAACCTTACCAACACAGATGGCTTTGAGCAAACAGTCCATTTTATTCTCGGTGTAGGAGAAGTATCAATTAATGATCCGGTAGGACCAGATGCTTATGGCTATTATTTCTATGATGATGAAGATGTGAATTATTATAATGTACCGGTCTATGATTGGATTGAAATTAATAGTATTGGAACAAATCTCAATTTATCTGATAATGGTGATACAGGTGATATTGAAACTATCAATCTTCCGATTACTTTCAGAATGTATGGAGAAGAATATAGCACGGTAACGATTTGTTCAAACGGTTGGATTGCACCTGGAGGAACTACACAAAAGTCTTTTATGAATAGTCCAATCCCGGGGCCTCAAGGTCCAAGTCCTATGATCGCACCATTTTGGGATGATCTGCAAACTGGTAGTGGTGAGGTGTATTGGTATTATGATTCTGCTCAGCATTATGTCATAATCGAATGGGATAATGTGAGAAATGATCAAAACAATCATGAACAAACTTTCCAAGCTATTTTATATGATGCCAATTATTACATAACTTTTACCGGTGATAGTGAGATGAAATTTCAATACAAAGAGGTAAATAATACTAGTGCAGGTTCCTATCCTTCTCAACACGGACAATATGCTTCGGTTGGTATTGAAGATCATACCGGATTAGTTGGTTTGGAATATACTTTTAATAACACTTATCCCGATGCCGCAAAAGTACTTGAAGATGAAATGGCAATTTTGATAACCGGACCTGCAATTTCATTAGTAGAACCATTTTTAGTTCTTGGCTGCGTAAATATCAATGATACCAATGGAAACAATCAGGCTGATTATGGAGAAGAGGTTGCACTTGATATTATATTGAACAATCTTGGAGAAAATTCTGCTACAGGAGTATCTGCAACAATAGCTACAGTAGATGAATTTATTACAATCAATCAACCAAATTCAGATTATAGTGATGTACTCGGAGGAGGCTCTTCCGGAAACTTGACGGATTTTGTTGTAACAATAGCCCAAGATTGTCCTGATGAGCATATTGTAGCATTTGAAATCAATATCACAAGCAATGAAAACAGTTGGCTGTTATATTTTACGTTAGAATTAAATGCTCCCCTAATTAATTTTGAAACATTGTTTATCAACGATGGAGCTAATGGAGTTCTGGACCCTGGTGAAAATGCTGACATATTACTTTCTTTCCATAATGAAGGAGGTTCAGATGCCTTTAATGTGAATGCAGATATCGAAATAACAAATGAGTATATTACCCTAAACACTTCTACATTTGATTTTGGAACATTCAACTCCAATTCAATTATTACTGCAACTTACAATGTTGATGTTGCTGATGATGCACCAACAGGATATCAAATTGATATAAATTGGCTAATATCAGGAGATTTAGATTATTCAAATTCTGGAGTAGTACTAACTTCAATTTCTCAAGTACCAGTTCAATTGGAAGAGCATTTTAACTCATTTCCTCCTACAGGATGGAGTGTCACTTCTTCATCTGGGCAGATCAATTGGGAAGGTAGCTCTACAAATGGTGCAGGAGGTTCTGCACCTGAAGCAAAATTTTATTGGACACCATCAACTACTGCAATTCAGAGATTGAAATCTCCTGTATTAAATACATTAGGTTCATCTTCACTTGAGTTAGAATTTAAACATCTTATCAATGACTATAGTGGAGATTATGATCTTCGTCTTGAAACAACTTCTGATGGAACAAATTGGAATATAGTTCAAGAATGGCCTTCTCAAACTATTAATTCGACGACCGAAAATATCACCATATCAACTTCTGATGTTGGTTCTTCAACTTTCCAATTTGCTTTCACATTTGATGGTAATTCCTATAATATTAATTGGTGGTACATTGATGATGTATATTTGGAAAACAATATCCCAGAGATGTTGGGTTATGTAAGTGGGAATGTTATTCTAAATGGTGGAGCTGGAAATATTGAAGAGGTTAATATTTCTGCTGGAGACACTATTATGCATCCTGATGAAAATGGTGATTACACATTACCATTATTTTCCGGAATTTATGATATTACTGCAAGTTTAGATGGATATGAATCAATAACAGAAACAGATGTAGAGATTATCGGATTTCAAACAACAACGTTGGATTTCACTCTCTCTTTTTTAGTAGCTCCTCATAACCTTGTTGCAGAATCACTAATAAATAATGTAACCTTAGAATGGGAAATGCCGGATCGCAATACTAAAAATTTCACAAAACATTCAATTTTATCTGTAAAAAATAATACTTTGAATAAACAAGTAAACAAAAAAACTCGTTTAAATCGAGATCGAGCAGGATTCAAAATTTACCGAAATAGTGCGGAAATTGCTGAGATAAATAATGCAAATACAATGACTTATCTTGATGAAAATCTTGATAGCGGAGATTATTCCTATTATGTAACAGCATTTTATTATGATGATTCTGAATCGCTCTCCTCAAACACTGTAGCAATAACCGTAATTCTCGATCCTCCCACCGATTTAATTGCATATACAGTAGATGAGAATATTAAATTGGAGTGGAATGCTCCTGAATTTACCAGAAATCTTACCGGTTATAAAGTTTATCGTGATAATCAAAATATTGCGGAAACCGAAGATACCGAATATATTGATACAGAAGTTGTAACAGCATCATATACTTACTATGTAACTGCAATGTATGGTAGCTATGAATCTGCTTCTTCCAATGAATTTACAATTGAACACACTGATGCCGAAGAATTTCTTATTCCAAAAA
Organism: Candidatus Cloacimonadota bacterium; assembly: GCA_021108315.1. Classification (GTDB taxonomy): domain Bacteria; phylum Cloacimonadota; class Cloacimonadia; order Cloacimonadales; family TCS61; genus JAIORE01. The sequence continues at coordinate 1,935 of JAIORE010000101.1, read as the reverse complement.
TCACATTATTGAACAGTAATTTTCCCAATCCATTTAATCCGGAAACGACATTAAGTTTTTCACTAGCGAAATCAGGAAAAGTAAAACTTTTGATTTATAACCTTAAGGGTCAGTTGATTAAAAAACTTCTTGATAAAGAATTGCCAGCAGGTTATCATAACATAGTCTGGAATGGTAAAGATAATAACAGCAAGCAAGTATCTTCCGGAATGTATTTGTACAAGATGAAGAGTGAAAATTATGATAAGACTAAGAGAATGATAATGTTGAAATAAAAACAATGAATAACATATCCAACTTCATTTTCAATTTTCAAACTCACCCTCAGTGAAATAAAAAGATTTCACGAGCTAAACTCAGTCCCTCTCTTACCCCATCCCCAACCCTTCCCCTTCGTAAAGGGAAGGGAGTAGTTCTCCCCTTACGAAGGGGAGTTAGAGGGGTTTTTCTTCTTGCTTTTCTTATGTTCCTTCTCTTGATATTAAGAGAAGGACAGCAGGATGAGTTCATTGTGGAAAATAAACAGATCATCATAGTTTATAAAAAAATCTGCTTTCTTAAATCATATTACTAATTTTTCCAATAACTTAGATAGATTAAACGAACTGGGAAATGTTAGACAATGAATAGTAAGAAAAAATAAAATATAAAACCTCACCTCAATTCTCCCCTGCAATGAGAAGAAGTCAATTCCCTTTCTCCTTGCAGAAGAAGGGATTAGGAGGTGAGGTTAATCTCTTACGAAATTTTTCTTACGGTACTATGGAGTGCATCAAGCGTCTTGATGCTAAGTGACAAAGTCGCTTACTCTTCTTTTTATCTTGTTAGTATATTTGTCTTAGGAACAACTATGAAGTTTCAAGATTTGGGGAATAAATGAAAAAAAAGTTTTATATTATTATTTTAATAGTTTTTGTGGTAAAAATTATTTTTTGTACTGATTCTCTTTTTGTATCTTTTGGTTCTTCGCCTGTAATTGATGGAGTAATTTCTCCTAACGAATGGGATGATGCTTCTCCAATAACTTACGAAGCCGGTTTCTCCGGTGATGAGATGACTATCACCTGTTATTTCAAGCATAATGGAATTGATACTTTGTATATTGCTCAACATATTCCTGATATGCACAATGGAGACCGAAATCTTATCTGCTTTGATGTTGAGCAAAATGGTGGCAACAATCCCCAAACTGATGATTTTTCTTGCAATAGATATCACCTTGATAGTTATTCAAGTTGGGAAGGAACCGGAACCGGTTCAGATTGGAATTATTCTGATCCGGATGGATGGTTTTGTGCTTTGTCCGGAGCTGCTTGGGGTTGGGAAGGCGATCTTGGAGAAATTGAATTCGCCATTGCCTTTTCAAAACTGGGAATTACTGCAGGTAATCCGAAAATATTAGGATTCAATATTTTATTCGGAGAATTATTGGGAAATTATGATCCTGATGTTTTATGGAACTGGTCAACTAATGGTGACTATTTTATCCCAAATACTTGGGGAAATATGATTTCACCTGATAATTGGAGTTCAGAGGTTAGTATAAATGATAACAATCTTCCAAATTATTATGAAAATTTTTCTATGATGAATTATCCCAATCCGTTTAATCCAACTACAAATATCTTTTTTTCAACCACGAAAAACACGGGAAACACGAAAATTGAAGTTTATAACATTAAAGGACAGAAAGTTAAAACATTGGTAAATGAGAAATTAGAAACTGGCGATCACTCAATTGTCTGGAATGGAAAAAATGATTCTGGTAAACAAGTAACCAGCGGAATTTATTTCTATAAATTGAAATCAGGAAAATATACTGCTACAAAGAAAATGATCCTAATGAAATAGTGAAAAAAATAACCAAAATCTATTACATTTATACTACTCCCACTTAGAACTGTCCCTTATCTGAAGAATAAACAAGTTGAAAGT
>JAIORE010000294.1 GCA_021108315.1 Candidatus Cloacimonadota bacterium | reverse complement strand
TTGTAAGAAAAACTATAAAGAATGATTAATAGTGAGAGTGCAGTTGAACAGTCTCGCCTCTACCACCATCTCTCTCCCCAAAAGGCTTGGGAACAAAAATAAAAAAAAGAAAAATAATCCCTCTAACTTCCCTTCGTAAAGGGAGAACTCCCTTCCCATTACGACTGTCCATTATACACAAATATTGAATTTGTAAAAGAAGCCCACAAATTTATTTGTGGGAGATGAATGAAACAATGTTTTCTAACCGTTTCAACGGTTTCAAAACCATTAAATATGGTTAATTGGTTGTGTATTTAAATTTTACCACGATTAAAATCGTGGACTTCTATATGCTCTTTATAAGCGTATCTCCAGACTTGTGTATAATAAACAGCTCATTACAAGGGGAAGGCTTGGGGATAGGGTTAAATCATCGTTCCTAAGTTTGTCTTGTGAATATCAAACTTCTCCTTTGCGTCTCAGCGTCTTGGCGTAAGTTCTTAATCCTTCATTCCCAAAACCTCATAGATCTTGATGGATTGCTTCTTACCTTTCACGATAACATCATCCAAAAACTTGGCATCAACCTTATCTTTCACCTTTTGGTAAGTCGCATTACTGATGATAATATGATTTTTAGTATCATAATTCTTGTTAATTGCTTCCAATCTTGCTCCTGCATTAATGGTATCACCGATAGCAGTATAATCAAATATCTGCTCTGAGCCAAGGTTACCAACAGTAGCAGTACCAGTATTTATACCTACTCCAATCTCGAAAATATCCTTACCTTCTTTCTTCCATTTTTCCTGTAATTTATTAAGGTACAATCGCATTTCATAGGCTGTTTTGCAAGCCCAATAAGCATGATCTTCGATCTCTAAAGGAGCTCCATACAATGCCATAATCTCATCACCGACAAATTTATCCAATGTTCCTTTGTTTTTGATGATTATGTCCACCATTGCAGTTAGATATTCCTGCAAAATACTCACAACTTCTTTCGGTGAATGACTCTCTGAATAAGGTGTAAACGATCTAATATCTGAGAATAAAACAGTTATTTCTCGCAATGAACCACCATATTCCAAATTCTTAGGATCTTTAATCAATTCATTCACTAATTCGGGTGCAATGTATTGCCCAAAGGCTTTCTTGATAAATTTTTTCTCTTTGATTGATTTTATATATTGAGAGATCAATCCGATGAGATACAAAATAAGCAGGAGAACAGGTATTTCCAATAGCGGTATTAAGGTATTCTTTTTTGCGAAAAGAAAATAGCTGATTGCCAAACTTAAAATGATAAAGACAAGCGTGTAAATGATAGAAACTGTAGGTTTTATCAATCTATTTGCAAAGAAAATTATAATAGCAATTATAAAAAAGATCAAAACAAAGTGTAGGTATGAAAACTCATACAAATAATTATTGTTAAGCACCATTTCAATAAAGTTTGCGTGAATTTCCACTCCTGGCATTGATTGATTATTTGCATCCTGAAATGGTGTATAATGAGCATCGTGAAACTCGTCACCAGTTACTCCGATAAGAACGATCTTATCTCTAAAGACATTATCTTTTTTCAATTGATTGAAAGCATCCCAATCAAAGCCTGATATTTCAAAAGTGCTGTCATCAAGTACATTTGCGAAATCTATTGTTTTAAATGTATAAGCAGGACCATAGTAGTTTATCAAACAACTCTTTCGGGACACTTTCGGAATGATTTTGTCTCCGATTTGTAAAGACTTACCAGAATTTATCAGTTTATTTTCAATATCTTTATCGTAGATCAGGTGAGCAATTGCCATCACACTCAAAGAGTATTTCTCTTGATCACCCTTTTTCTGAAACAGGTCATATCTTCGCACAAAGCCATCTGTATCAGATGAAATATTCACCGTTCCCCAATTTAATTTGCGCCTTGTAATTTCATTTATCGGAGGAATGATCTGCTCTTTCGTATAATTTGCTTTGATCTCTTTACTTATTTTGCCTGCAAAAAGAACATTATCATATTTTGCAGCAGTCATTGCCAGTAGTTCATCACTTTCTTTATTTGAAGCTTCCGTGAATTCAATATCAAAAACAATCTCTCTTGCCCCTGCTTTCTCTAAATTATCTATTAGATGAGCGTAATAATCACGGGGAAAGGGCCATTGTTCATCAAGTGATTTAAATGTATCATCACCGATATGTACAATTACTACATCTCCGGAAATCTCATTGTTTCCCCGAATAAGAAATAGATTATCTTTGGCTTTGGACTCGATCTTTTCCCAAAACGGTATAACAAATATAATTCGTAGAACAAATACAACTAGAATTGGTATTAAAAATAATTTTAGTATTTTCATGATAATTCCTTAGAAGGTTTTCTTATATATTTTATATTCTTGTTCCCAAGCCCCAGCTTGGGAACACATTGATCTACAAAATCCCTGCTTCGTTATAAGTTCGTTAAGCAGAAGCTTAGGAACAAGAGGAATGATGAAAAGAATTGTAATTCTAAAGTAATAAAAAAGGGCGTTAAAACGCCCTTAATATTCTGCAATACTATGATTCAATTAATTACTTCAAAACCAGTTATTTGAAAAATATTTATCCAAAAATGCATAAAAAGCACTAGTGTCTATAAATAATAAACTACTTTCCATATATCAATTCATCAATTTTTGAAGAAGTATCTTTATAATCAGAGTCTAAAATCCCATCATATTTTAAAATGTTTTCTCTTTGAAATTTCAATTTGTTTAAAACCCTATTTAGCAAAGGGAGAATTATTACTTCCACTTCTTGGCAATTAAATCTGTTTAAATCATCAAATGAAATTATGCCATTAGTAACTGTTGTTATTTTTCTTATTGCATCCATACAATCCTCCCAACGTCAGCTAAAAGTTAGAATTTATATTTTATCTTAAATTTCCAATTATAGTTGGAATAATTCACATCATCCACATCCTTATTATCATAACTACGAATCCCAAAATCAGAATAAAGAGACATATTTATTAGAACAGCATATTCCGCCCCAATATTGAACATCTTTGAGCTTTGCTTGATACCATCTCCACCATAACCTGTGAAGCGGAAATCAAAGAATGGTTTCAGTTTATTATCTACTAAAAGATAATTTGCTTTGAAATATATGGAGTTGAACAAAGGCTTAGTGTTTACTAAAACATTCGCTGTATCAGGCATTGTGTCATTATTTTGAGTAAATGTATAAGAAAGCAATGTTATCAAAGGAATATCGTTAAAGAAACTCTTTCCGGAGATAGTAATTGAATTTCTTTTATTTCTGTATCTTTCATAAGCTTCGTCACTGTTTGAATAGTTGCTAAGATTAAAAGAAAGCTTTGTGGGAGCAATATTAAGTCTTCCTAATTCATAACCAAATCCGACATAATAGCTATTTGATTTGATACTTAATTCACTTTCAAAATCAGGATAATCAGAATCATCAGCATCATTCTTAGATGAATTGCGATTAACACCAAATTTAAAATATGGCAAATCCGGTGGATTATAATAGAAATTAGAGAAAAATCCAGTAGAATTAGTTGTAACTTCCTTTTCTCCATAAGGATTATCAGAAATGAGATTAAGTCCTATATTGACATTTATCTTATATTTTGAAAGATTGTAGTTATCAACAATAGTTAGAGTCGAAGCACCAGTTTGTAAATAGTTTGTAGAAAGTGATTTGAAACTGCTACCGATCACAGAATAGTTTATATTTAAGAAATTATTGTAGAAAAAAGCCTTTGCAAAGCCTTTATAAGCTAAAGACGTTTTTCCCAGTATGAATGGTTCAACGTTTTTGTTTATCACAAAGATATTTTCTAAACTTTCTGGATCAAATGGAGTCTCGCCCTCTTCCATACCCAAAAAATCTTCTAAGTCATCTTGGGAAATTGATCCTCCAATTATGTTTGAATTATACATACTAAAAGCAGTTTCAGCTCCAAAAGTTAAGCGGTTTTCATAAAACCTAAAATCCGTATTTACTCCAAAAACTATATTATCATTAGGCATTAACATGGGATTGTTTTCATCATAAACGCCTTCAATACAGTTAGCTAATGAATCTTTAGCTACTGCAAGATAATACTGTTCATTCAATGAATTTACATCATCTTTGTTTTTTACAAAACTGAAACCAAAGCTAAAACCTGTTTTAGAACCAATTTCCGTTGAAACAGCCATAGTTTTTCGATTAAACGCACCGGCTGAAAAAGTTGTATCTGTAATTGCTTCTCCATTAACAGTTCTTCTCGTTGAACCATAAGTAGCTAAAAATCTTAAATTTTCCAGATTAACGATTGATGAAAAACCTCTCACATTTTTTCCACTAAGTATGAAGCTTCCCATATTCGGAGTATAATCACCTATTACTAATTTAAAATGAGGAACATCAAATTGAAAATTGTAACGATTAACAGATTGTTTCTTTTTATCTTCTAATGAGGTAATATACAATTTTGATTTAAATCTTAACCAGTTATAGCGGCTGTACAAGTTCAATCCAAAATTAATTCTATCATCACCTGAGCTATCAAGATCACTTGATTCATATTTTGTGTTATTTCCAATGTAACTCAGATAGGAATTACCATTTAATTCAATGATATCACCATCTACAATATTCTTTGCTTCAGCTTTTCTTACGGTGGTTTCCCAGCGTTTTGAATGAACTTTTTTACCATTTCTTAATCTTGCATTCAAATGATAAATATGCTTTGCACTACGAACTTTTTGAGGTTTGTAAACGATCATATTATTACTGATTGTTGCTTTTTTTGTTACATCTTTACCATTTAGAATTAGTTGTAACGTGCTTAAATCAATAGAGTTCTCAGCATTAAAAAAAGATATGGCTATTATAAAATCTTTCTGAGAATCAGAAAATTCATTATCTGGTGAAATTCTTATGAAATCATTAAAATAATTATCTTTACTGAAGATTACGTGAAATGGGTTTTGTTCAGCTTGTACTTTTGGTAACATTATAGTTTGATTTGTAATCGTTGAAATAGAAAAGTAATAATCAAGACCACCTTTAAAGTTTTTTAGTTCTTTTATTCTTACTGAACAAATTGGGTTTGTTTCTGAACCCAGATCCATATCAGCTTCAAAATATGATAATGATCCTGTTTCACGATAATATACAGTTGCTTTATCTATTTCATTATATCCGGAACGAACGATCAATTCCAGCTCAAGTCCTTTACTGACATCAAGATCAAAAGATGGTTCATGGAATAGATCAACTTTTGCAATGAGGGAAAAACAAAAAAACAAGGCAAATACAAAGATTAGCTTTTTCATATTATTTCTCCTATTCAAAATCAATTTTTATGTTTTTTGATTCACCATCTTCGTCTTTTATTTCGAATCTGATGCTGTTCATCTCATCTTCTATGATCTGTAAGATTTCTTTATCCAAATCACTCTTTTCTGTTTTTGATACTTCTAAATTTTTTCCATCCGATTTTGCTTTATTTCCGGCAGTTACAATCGTACTCTTGCTATTTTTTTTATTGCTGATCTTCACTTTCCCTTCTAATGTATAAAGTTCTGTAAATCCATTTTCATCAACTTTTAATAAGAAATTTGTTCCTTTTACAGAAACAACAGTTGTTGGAGTTTCTATCTCAAATACTCCTGTTTTCTTGATTACTTTTGACCAGAGATTTCCCACTTGAAGATAACTTTTTTTATTTAACTGATTTTCTTTTTTTTCTGTTTTAATTCTTAGTATACTATTAGGGAATAATTTTACGATGGAACTACCATCTACAAATTTTACAGCGGCATAGGAATCTTCTTTACTTTCCAATTGGTCATTATTTAAAAGCATTTCTCCGGTTTTGATTTTTGAATTTTTTCCAGCTCTATCTAATTTTACATCACCTTTCACTTTGAGAGTAAGAGCAACTGTATCTTGTGCAAAAATCAACGAAAATGCTACCAAAATTAGTGTAATAATAATAATTATTTTTTTCACGATAAACTCCTAATTAATTGTCACTTTTTTTATTTTTTTGTAAGTTGAAAATTTATAAAGTAATCGTTCAAAATCTTCATCGGATAGTTTAAAGCCAGCTTTTAGAGATAAAATTAATTCTTTAACTCCTTCTTCATCATCAGTTATATAACTCTCTAACAGTTTAATTAAAATCGAATTATCAAACGCATTAGATTCATCTCCAACTACTTTAAAAAGATATATATTACTTTTTTGAATTTGTATATCCAAAGATGGAGTATCAATTTCAGACGTAATTTGCCAAGCATAATCTGTATTGTATTTTAGAGTTTTTGAAGCTGGAAATGGAAATCCGTTACTTGAGATTCCTTCTTCAGTAAAATAAGGAGTCATCTGTTCAATTTGATCTATGGAATAAGAAAGGTCATCCAATTCCCAAATGCTAAAGGTATAATCATGCAAATTTGAAAACCAGACGAAATATGGATTAGGATCAGAAATTTCCAATGCTCCCATCCCAATAGGACTTCCGGGAGTAATAAGAGTAATTGGATTAGGAGACCGTAAATTTATTGTCACCGGATATTCTATTGATATTGGATCTCCTGGCGCTGTATCAGTATTATATTCACAAACCTGAAAAGTAAAAATATAAATCCCATCCGGGAATTTTCCTAAACTTAAAACTTGATCTTTAAAATCTGTATTATTATCTAAAATTTCATCCCATTTAGCTGTAACATACCAATCAGTTGTAGTTTCATCTGCAATAACATCACGATTGTGCAAAAATATTGGAGATGTAAATGACAAAAACTGCTCGGGAGTTGCTAATTCATTTTCTATTAAGTAGTTTCCTCGCCAAGTCATGCTGGTTTTTACAGATATTCGATATGGTGAAGTGTGGGATGGATTAATATCTCTAATCGTAAGATCAAACAAGGTTGGTTGTCCGGCTGGATTATCAGGATCAAAATAAGTTGGATACAAAATGTTGTATGTTGTGGAAGTAATTCCATCAATAACAACATCATCATAGGCTTGCATATAAATTTGTACAATAGCTACTAAAAATAGTAAAATTAGTGATTTCTTTAGTTTCATAATAAACTCCTTATTAATTTAATTTTCTAATGAAGATTGAATTATTATCTCTAATAATTCTTTAAAATCAATTTCAGCTTCTTTGGCTGCCATTGGTGTTAGACTTAGTGGCGTCATTCCCGGTAAAGTGTTAACTTCTAAAAAATAAAACTTTTCAGAATCATATCGAAAATCTATTCTTCCATAACTTTTACAGCCAAAGTTATTAAAAATTTCCAATGCATATTGCTGAATTTGTTTAGTTTCCTTATCAGATAGCTTTGCCGGCGTTTGATATATTGTTTTCCCTTTTGTATATTTATTTATATAATCGTACCAACCGCTATTTGTTATAATCTCAACCACAGGCAATGCTTTTTGATTCAAAATAGTAACTGTTAACTCACGTCCAAAAATATACTCTTCCAATAAAATATCTTTACTGAATTTTCTAGCTTCTTGTACTGCATTTTCAACTTCACTTTCATTATTCACAATGCTAATTCCCATCGAAGAACCGGAGTCATTTGGTTTGATAACCAATGGAAAAGAACAGGAACAAATGATCTTTTCTATGAGTAAATCATCTTTGATAAGAAGTTTATCAGGAACAGGTATATCCATACTTTTGACAATTTCACTGGAAAGAAATTTATCCATCAAGATTGCACTTGCTCGAAAACCGGAGCCTGTATAAGGAATTTTATGCAAATCTAATAAAGCTTGAATGCGTCCATCTTCCCCTTCTGCTCCATGTAGGGCGTTGAACACAATAAATGGTTCAAAGTCAATAATATTTTCGATGAGTTCACTGTAATTTTTAGATATTGAATGATCTATCATCTTTGTGATATAACCCAATTCCTTTAGAGATTTCTCAATCTCTTTACCGCTTATCAGTGAAATCTCTTTTTCTTCTGAAAATCCACCGAATAAAATTACAATTTTTTTTAACTTTTCCATATTATTTAATTTCAAGGGAGTGATATTTATGTCAAGACTTATCAGCTTATGCTTTTCAATTGCTTAAAGAAATCAGGATTTGATTTATTAACAGGTTTTGTCGTATCAATTTGTATCTGTGGGAAAACTTTTTGCAAAATGGAAAATGCCATAACCATACGATGATCATCATAAGTATCTATCTTAACATTTTTGCACTGATTAATTAATGGTTTTATATATAACTTAACATTATCATATTTTGCAAATCCACCAATTCTCTTTATCTCAGAAATCAGAGCTGAAATCCGATCTGTTTCTTTATATTTTAGATGGGATATATTTCTTATGTATGTAGGTGAATCCGCTAAAAGAGCTAAAATCGCCAGAGTTGGAACTTGGTCTGGCATATTTTTCATATTAATATCTATTCCATGTAGATTCCCGAATCTAATTTTAATTTTATTCTTTTGAAAAACTATTTCTGCTCCCATTTTTTTTAGAACACTAATGAATCTATAATCACTTTGAAACGAACTGTTTTGTTGAAAATCCGTAGTAATAAAATTTTTATTTAGTGTTCCTAAAGCCCAAAAATATGCTAATGAAGAATAATCCGGTTCAATAGAATAATTCGTAATGTTTTGATAATTCTGATTTTTTGAAATACGTAAAACATTTTTATCTTTATTAACGATAACTCCAAAATCAGACATAACTTTGATAGTAAGATCAATATAGGTTTCTGATACAATACTATTTTGCAAAACTAATGATAAACCATCTGTAAAAGCTGGAGAAATTAGTAATAGACTGCTGATAAATTGACTACTGATATTTGCAGGAATATGATATACTCCTGATTTCAAATGTTTTCCATTAATGATAAATTTGTCATCTTGTTGTATAATATCAGCTCCCATTTGTTTTAATATCTCTAAAAATTGTAATATTGGCCTTTTTTGTAACTGCTTTGATATCTTTAATACGAAATTTTTATTTGGAATTGAAGCTAATTGAGCCAATAAAAAACGTAAAGCCGTTGCAGAATCTCGTAGGTATAATTCGGAAGCTGATAAAAATTCAGCCGGTGATGTGATTATAACATTTTGATTTCGATTTGTGAATGTAAATCCTAAATTTTTAAGATTCTCAGATAGTGTATTTACATCTTCGCAATTCGAAAAATTGCTTAATTGTATGCTATTTTTGAGAAAAGTAGATATAATCAGAACTCTGTTTATGATTGATTTCGAGCCTTGAACAGATATGTGATTTGATTTTAGATTGATTGGTAGATATTCCATATTTCTTTTTGAATTCTTAATTTTTTTCGTGTCAATTTGTGTAAATTATAGATGTTCGCAGATGAATTGATACTCTTTAATCATAATTATCTTGAATCCAATTTTAAAT
>JAIORE010000129.1 GCA_021108315.1 Candidatus Cloacimonadota bacterium | reverse complement strand
CTAGTGTCAAGTCAAGCATCAAATGACGTATTACTCGATCAGATTTTGGCTTATTAGTGCGATTCCAATCAAGAATTGGAAACAAGAATACGCTTGACTTGACACTAGCCATTTTGGAACTTATTTAGCTGCTTGTACTTTTTTTACATATTTGTGGAATGAAACCCCGGTAGGATTGCAATATGTTAGTGATGAATCAATCAGTGTTGAAATTCGAGATTTTTTGCAAGGAATCGCTTTCCAAACCTACCAATTGTATTGATTTTGAAAAAATATAAATAGGAATCAACCTTGTGTTAAGTCACGCTACAACGTATAGTATCACAAACAGCCGACCAAAGGGAGACCTGCGTAAGCTCATCCTGTTTGTGTCTTTAGCATTGTTAAAGTTTTATGCCCAAACAAAATTGTTTGTGATGCAATTGACTTGACTCTAAGAATAGTTCAAGGTCGATTCCTATTTTTTTATCAGTATAGCAGATAATATACCAATTTTAGTCGTTGTTATAGATAATTGAGACGGTATCCTATTCTACAAATATTCGAATAGATTTACTTTTACCATTATCATCTTCGATTTCCAGGTTAAATAGATCTCCAATTTCACCACTGGAAGCCATTTGGATAATTTCCTGCCAATTTATTGAGGAAAAATCAAAATTTGATCCTTTTACAGAAGCATTGACCATTGCATCTTCCGGAATGAATTTTAAGCCTATTTTTGCTAAAGCAATAGGAACAGCAATGTTTATTTTCGGTTTTTTTTCTCCCTCTTCACGGATCTGAAATACAATCTTCCTACCTTTTTTCTGCGGATAGAAACTTGGCTTCAAAGCACTCATTAGTTTCTCAGCTTCTTCGGCAGTAATTTTTCCCTCTGCCAAGAGATCAATTATTTTTCTAGTTTCATCAGTTTTATTCATAAGAACCCTCCATCGCCCGAATTAATCTCTCTGCTTCGTCAGCATTGATTTTACCTTGTTCCAGAAGTTCAAATATTTTTTTTCGGCTTCTTTCATCAACAACTTCCCGTTCTTCGTCATTTAATTTCTGATTTTCTAAGGAATCTTGAATTTTGTCAGTTACAATATGAATTTTCTTTCTAAGTTTTTTCGATTGTTTTTTTCCGAATTTAGAAAAATCAATATTCTTTAATTGGTTCTCAATCTCTTCTGGGACACCTTCCATCGCTTCCTCAATGATATGACCAAAATCCGGAATATTTGCATGGAAATTGAAATTTCCTAATTTATTTTCTAATTTTTTTAATTTCTTCTTAACTTTTATTTTTTTTGCTTCATCGGGAATTTTATCTAAAATATTATCCATTTTATCAGAAAAACCATTGAAGTCAAAATTGTAGGAATACGAATGATTTTTTTGCAAGTTTTCTACAAGCCGTATTGAACCATTCTCATTTTCAGCATGAATTTTTACATTTCCTGAATCATGAACAAGATGAATACAATGTTGTCCATCTTCTTTAAACTTTTCATAATTTCCTTTCAAACCAACGTGAAATGAACCATAAAGATTTTTTGCAGTAATATCATAAGGAATTCCTTCTGGAACTACAAGTTGTATTTTTCCATTTTCATTTTCAAATTTAAAATCTCCTTGCTCAATCTGAGTAAATTCATAATAAATTCCACCATTTTCATTTTTAATAGTTGCCTTTTCAAAAAGACTTTTAAGAACACGAGCTGTGCCATTGTCAAATTCTAAATCCAATTCATTTCCGCATTCAAATATTTTTATCGAACTATTTTCGGTTCTGACCTTAATTTTTCCCATATTTCTTTTCAATTTTATGGAACCATTTTCTGCTTGAATAGTTTCATCTCCTTCAATATTATCCAAAATAACAGCACCATTTTCTGTTTTAATCTGAATATTTCCGATAATATCAGTTAATTTTATCGCTCCGTTTTCTGTTTCGATATTTTGTTTACCTGAAAGGTTTTGAATTGAGAAGCTACCATTTTCAGATTGTCCTAAAACTTTTGTTTTGTATGGAACTTGCAACGAAACTTCTGCTCTTCTAATTTCAAATTCATCTTCAAAATCTGCAAAATCAATATTCAATACATTTTTAGCTTCATCAAAATTGATTTTTAAAAACTCTTCGATATTTTCTACATCCTCTTTTATACGGAATTTCATTTTTAATTCGCTATGTTCAGTATCTTTTTCACCAAAAATCCGAATTCCAATGTTTTCTGAATGATAAATCACCGTTAGATTTTCCTTTGTTTCTGCTTGAAACGCTTTTTCAAATGTTCTCATTTTATTTCCTCCTTAATTTTTCGATAACTTCTTCAACTGAGATTTTTCCATTTTCTAATTCTTTCAATGCTAAAAGTGAATTCTCTTTTTTCTTAAAGTCTAATTGTGGACATAACACCTTTGTGACTTCTGAAAGACGATTTTTTACAGTTGGATAGGAAATTCCAAGTGCTTTTTCTACTTCTTTGATACTCCCTTGGCAACATAAGAATATTTTCACAAATTCTTGTTGCTGCACATTCAGCCGATCTAATTCTCCTACATTAAATTTTCCGGTGATTGTCGTATTACATCGCGGACAATGGTATTCAACAATTTCCAGAGAAGAATTACAAACCGGACAATTCTTTAATCTTTTAATCATATTTCCTCCTTTCTAAAATTAAGTATGAAGACAATTTAATGAGAAAAGATAATATGTCAATTCTTTTTTATTTATATTCTTAATATGAATATAAATATTATTAATATAAGGGTTAATATTATTAATTTTACCTGTTTTTATACTTATTGTTTGTGCAAATATTGCATTTTACATCTTTCTTTTATCGTGTATTTTGTGCCTATCATGGTTTCATTTTTTATCTGCTTACCCAAGGTGACTTTTCAAATCAACTCAACTCATTGCTATTTATTGAATTAGGTTTTTATGGGAATAAAAAGTGCATATTGAGATTTGAAAAGATGTATCCACCAATTGACAAAAAAGTTAAAAACTTATTTTTTTCACCAATTTAATTGAAAAACCCCCGATTTTAATCGTGGTAATATTCACCTTTTGAGATTGTGCTAATCTTTTTGGATTCTAAACTACATATGGGTATTTTTTATCAAAGAAAAATTGTGAAACTAATTTTAAAAGACTGGTTTTGATTTTATTTTGAAATTAATTATACTTCCAAAAAGTTTTACTTGACCATAGTTGTATAATGTTAAATAAGGTTTTTATGAAGAATATAAAATATTATACTATTAGTGAAACTGCTGATATACTTGGTCTTAGCAGTCAAACTTTAAGGCGTTGGGATAAAAATGGAAAGTTTAAATCTCAGAGACATCCAATTAATAATTATAGAATTTATACTGAAGAGCAAATAAATGCATTAGTTTCAAGATTAGCTATAAAAGATGAGACTAACTATTATGATAAAAGTCTTGATAATTATTCACCCTTTTTTAAATCAAAATATGGTTCATTATATCAATTAGATGCTATAAAATTTTTAAAATCTATACCGAACAGCTCTGTTGATTTAGTCTTTGCTGATCCTCCATATAATATAAAAAAAGCTGAGTGGGACACTTTTGAATCTCAGCAGCAGTATATTGAATGGTCATTAAAGTGGATTTGGGAAGCTCAAAGGATATTAACGGATAGAGGTTCGCTATATATCTGTGGATTTTCAGAGATTTTAGCTGATTTAAAATGGGCAGCAAATCATTTATTCAAAGGATGTAAATGGTTGGTTTGGTTCTATCGTAATAAAGCAAATATGGGTAATGATTGGGGACGTTCTCACGAAAGCATTCTTCACTTTAGAAAATCAAAAAACTTTATTTATAATATAGATGAGGTCAGAATACCTTATAATGAACACACTTTGAAATATCCAAATAGGCAACAAGCTGTTACATCTCAATATGGAAATGGCAAAAAATATAAATGGTCTCCGAATCCAAAAGGAGCAAAGCCAAAAGATGTATTTGAAATACCAACGATTTCTAACAAAGCTTGGGAAAAATATAAACACCCAACTCAAAAACCTGTAGAACTGCTAAAAAAAATTATTCAAGCATCTTCAAATGAAGATAGTTTGATCGTTGACTCATTTGGAGGATCTGGTACAACATTTGCCGTTGCGGAAGCATTTAAAAGAGAATGGTGTGGTTGTGAACTGAACTCAGAATATTGCGAAGTTATTAAAAAAAGAATAAATGATAATAATCATATCAAAAGAATACTTACTGGAATTGATCAAAAAGAATCACAAAAAAGAAGAAAAAAATTACGTGGAGCTATTTAATAAATTCCGGGCTTCGTTTAATATAAAATCAGAAAATCTTTTTATATGTTGATTATATGGATATTTAATTGCATTGGGAGGTGGATCAACATAGAAAACCCCATCAAGTTTAGTCAAAAACTTGGTGTAAACCATAAATAACCCAGCTACAAATGTATAACCAATATTATCTGTTCCCTTTCTTTGCACATCATTTAAAAAAATCCCTACAACCTTTACATTTCTTTTAACAAATCGAGACATCAACATTTTATCTATAAATATTTTTCCCATTCTATCTTTTGAAGATGTTTTTAAAGAAACAGCAATCTCATTTTCATCAATAGTGTCACTATTAGATTTTACTTCATTATATGGAGAGCATACTAAATCTGTTTCACAAGAATATCTACTTGTATCAGAATATGGAATTTTTAAAATAATTTTTTTGTTTTTAATATTAATCTCATTTATGATTAATCTTACAAGTTCTTCAAAGCGATTCCCAACATGCTTTCTATTCGCATTCTGATTACCAAGAAGATCAAGAGCAATTCCTGTGGATTGTTGGATAGTATATGTAATTCTATCTACTATTTGATAATCGTTTTCTATAAAATCTCTTTTACCTTTGGAAGCTTGAGCTAAAATATTCTTGAATTCGGTAAATTTTGTTGAGAATTCTTGCGAATTTCAAATAAATAAACGTAAGTTATATGGTCGAGTATATTTCTTTGTACTTCCAGTAAGAGACTCAATTATTGCATAACCTTTTGCTTCTTTCGTTGTTGATATGACTTCAGGGATATAATTTAAAATTCTTATGGTTAAAACACAAAAGTCATCTAATGATAAAATTCTTTTTTGCAAATCATCTATTAGCGACATTAATTCCTCTATCTATATTTTCTGATGAATAAAAATTTCAGAATGATGAAAATATTTTTCATTCTCTTCCCCAAAATGGACTTTAGAAACGAGAATTGTTTGATTTTGATTCTACTTATTTACCAATAAGTTTTTTATCTTACGAACTATACTTTGAACATCAAGTTCATTCATTCTGAAAACATCTTCAGCAGTTCCGGAAAGGGCATAATTTTCAACTCCGAATTTATAGAAATTTGAAGTACATTTTTGTTCAAATAATTTTACTGCGATAGAATTTCCTAAACCTGTATTTACGTTATGATCTTCATAAATAAAAATAAATTGGGAACTTACAATCTCAGAAATCATCTCATCATCAAGGTCATTAGGACAAGAAACATTCCACACAGAAAGATTAATCCCTTCTTTGTTTAAAATATCAGAAATCTCAATAGCATTATTGGAAAGTGTACCCATAACTAATAGCGTTGCATCGTTTCCTTCACGAAGTTTATCAGCTTTACCATATTCAAAATTATAATTTTCATCAAAAAAGATAGAACCATTAGTATTTGTGATCGGTGGATATTTAGATCTTCCCATTGATACAGAAAAATTTCCATATTTTGAATAGATATGACGAATTACTCTATCTGTTTGATTTGCATCAGCCGGAACAATTATTTTGAAATTAAAAAGATTTTTCATTACTCCGACATAATCAATGCATTGATGAGTTTTTCCATCTTCTCCCACATCCAATCCCACATGAGTTGTAATCACATTAATATTTGTATCATTTATATCGTTCAAACGATGCTGATTATATGTTTCATCAATCCCAAAAACACCAAATCCAGGAAAAAAGACTTGAATTCCTTCTTTTGACATTGCCCCCGCCATTGTGGCAGTGTGATGTTCCATAATCCCGGTTTGGTAATAATTATCTGGTAAAATTTCTTCAAATTTGTTGGTTTTTACACTTCCTTGCAGGTCATTATCAAAAACCGTTATGAATTGCTTTTGCTCAGCAGTTAAACTTTTTGCAATATCAGCAACAGCATTTCCCCAAGCTGAACGATTATCCGTTTTCTCAGTGTAAATTATCGGTTTGTTAAATGGAATTTCAAAGTCATTTTTAATTTTATGATCAAGTTTGGGGGGAATAAATCCAGAACGATTTTTTTTGAACTTATCAAAATCATTTTGTAAACCAAGTTCATTCAAAGCATCAGAAAGTTGATCTTCATTTAACACAGAGCCATGATATTTCTCTCTGTTTTCCATAAATGAAACACCTTTTCCCATAATTGTTTTGGCAATAATTACACTTGGTTTATTTGCCTTTTCTGCTTCAAGAATAGTATCTTGAATTGCAGAAAGATCATGTCCATCAATTTCAAAAACTTTCCATCCATCAGAAATGTAATTTTCTTTAATATTCTGGGGCATTACTTTTGAAATATCTCCGCTGATCTGCAATTTATTATAATCTATATAAGCAATTATATTGTTCAAATCATATTTTACAGCAAATCTACGGGCTTCACTAAGCTGTCCTTTTTGTTGTTCACCATCTCCCATCAGAACGAAAATATTGTTATCAATATTTTGTTGACGACAAGCCAATGCAAAACCACAAGCAGCCGAAAGGCCCTGACCAAGATTTCCACTTGCCCACTCAATTCCGGGAACATCAGGTTCTACATGACCTTCAAAAATGCTTCCAGCAAGACGAAATTGGGAAATTGCGTCATCTAAATCAAAAAATCTCATAAGCCCTAAAGTTGCATAAGCTGCCGGTGAGATATGACCAATACTAAAAACAACTCTATCCCGTTTTTCCATATTTGGATTTTTTGGTTCAACGTTTATCATATTATACAGTGTTAATAGGTAATCAATGGATGACATAGAGCCACCCGGATGTCCGGATTTTGCCAATGATGTCATTTTGAGAATAGCTCCGCGAGCAGTATTAGAGAGAGTTTTTAGCTCTTCAATTTGTTGTTCAGAAAGTTTTTTCATGCTTTTGTCCTTTCAATTTTATTTTATATTTACAACGTTTGTCTTCTTAATGTGCTATTCATCTTTCCCAAGATAAACTTGGTCACGAAAACTTAGTGGTTTTCGTTAAATAAGATTTACAATACAGCACAGAATTATTCCTTTCTTCAAGGCGTAAAAATTGCGAATATCATTAGATATTTAATATTTTTTACAACGAAGAAGAAAAGAATAATTCAAAAATAGATTGTACATATTATTTTGCGACAGTCACTTAATTATAGTCTGAAATTTCAATTCCTTCTTGCTTCACCAATTGGATTAGTGGTGAAAATTCATCTGAATTAAATCTTTTTAATGATACAATATATGGTTCGATTTTACAATTTATTTTATTTGCTAAATACCAGATTTTCCCAACCAAAATATCATTGCTTATGTCAAAGTCTTTAGATACTATCATTAAATCAATATCACTGTTTTCAGTTTCAGTCTTTTTTGAATAACTTCCGTATAAAAAAGCTTTATCAATCAAAATACCTTCTTTTACGAGGAGTTTTAAATAATTTTTAATTAATTTTATAACTGCTCTTTTAACCACTGAAATATTTCCTTAGTTTTTATTAGATATTCTGTAACTGTAGTTTTACTGGGTATAAATGGATCATAATCAGGATAACGACCTTCAAGTTGATATTTCATTAAAATTCCTAAAAAATATTTATCCTTTTCTTCAATTTTCAAATTAGCTTTCTCAAATAAAAAAAATAAATTGTGAGATTTGGGTAGCATTTGTTGTGTATTTTTTACAACGTGAGCTTTAATTGCTTTTTCGATTACTAAATGACAAAAAAATAATCCATTTAAATATTTATCATTATTAATCAATAATTCAGCAGTATTAACATCATTTGCAGATGCATTTATCCAATATTCTATTAGTTTTTCAATGTTCACAATCAAATCTAATTCTAATAGCGGTTAATTATATTCTCAACTTGTTTTTTATCATCAGAATAGGTGAATGCTCCTAAAAGATTGTGAGCATTATCTTTATCTACAATTTTGGGATAAACAATTTGTACACACTGAATTTTTTCATCAGAAAAACTAAAAAGTCCAATTAATTGAGTTAGTTGATTAATCGTAAAATATTTTCTACCGGTTGCAATCCTTACTACAGAAAGTTGGTCATCAGAAAAGCTCTCATTTTCTACATTGTTATAAAGAGTTCTAAATTCATTATTACTCATTGCGGAATTTGAAGAATGTGATTCAATTTCTATTTCTTCCTGCTGAAAATCTTCCTGTTCATTCACATTGATATTAATATTTACATTTGAATTAGCACTTGATTCTGAGGTTGTAGTTGTCGTAGAAGTTGTAGTTTCTGAAACAACCTTCATTGTAACGTCATCAGGTAGAAGAGCTAATAATTCATAGATTTCTTCGACAATTTTATTTGAACGTTTTTGATCTAATTTATTTAGCTTTTTATGAAATTTGCTTTCCAAAATTTCTAAACGGTTGGCAATTTCATCAATAACTGATACTGAGTTCGCAGAATTGAGATCAGATCCTGAAATTGATGCTTTAAATGAACCCATAGGAGTATCAAGGCTAATTGTCTCAGCAAAAATACTTGAAACATAGATAACGAATACAATTAATAATATTTTTTTCATAATTCCTCCATATTTTTGTTAAAAAAAAATCATTAATTTTATAGTCAAGGAAATAGAATGTAAGTAGTTGAAAAATTAGAATTGGTAGAATATACTATAAGGATATTGGTTTTCTCTTTTACTTAGTTTTGTATCTAAAAGTCTATGAAACCGTTGAAACGGTTAAGTAATAACTCACTTCGCATTAACCACAAACTTAAGTTTGTAATTAATAAGATTGCTCCATCTGCCGAATATATGTGTCTGTTGATTAACTCGGATTTTTTAATAATTAATGAAAATTCCGTGATTTTATGGTACATATCTTCTTCTTTCATTTGATTCTCCCCTGATTAGTTATGAAAAGAATCTAACTTTTTTGTTTAAATCTGTACTAATTTTGACTTCAGTTAACACTATCACCTTACACTCTTTTTGAGTGCAAAATCTCGAAATATTTCTTCCAAGTAATTTCTTAAATCCTTGTAGAGCGTTTTCTTGCGATATTTTAAAATAAAAACAATATAATACTTGCACTCATAGGTTGTATGATTTATTTGAGTATAATCGTTCATTTGTACTCCTAATTTGTTTGCTTTAGCGGCTTACATATTAGTGGGTGCAATACAAAAAAGTTATTTCAACAATGTTCTAATGGCAATTCCTCAATAG
>JAIORE010000305.1 GCA_021108315.1 Candidatus Cloacimonadota bacterium | reverse complement strand
AGGGGGATAGGTAGAAGGATAATTCCAAAGAATAAACCAGCGAAATCTGGGAGAATAACTATTAAATTTATATGGAATATCTGGAAACCTGTCTCTACTCTACTGGCAAAAATCTTTTTTTCTGCGTGAAATTTTAAAAGAATAAAAAGGAAAAAGTATGAATAAAACACCTAAATCAATAATGAAAGAAGTCTTTGGATACGATGAATTTCGTGAAAACCAATTAGATATTATCAATAGCACCCTAAACAAAGAAGATGCGATTGTGGTGATGCCTACCGGAAGCGGAAAATCTCTTTGCTATCAGATTCCTTCTTTGATTTTTGACGGACTCACTGTAGTAGTTTCTCCACTGATTTCATTAATGAAAGACCAAGTTGAACAATTGCGGGAAGTGGGAATCAAAGCTGTATTTTTAAATAGTTCACTAACTTATGAAGCTTACGAAGAGAATATTCAAACGATTAGAAATAATAGTTCCAGATTGCTCTATGTAGCTCCAGAAACACTTTTTCAACCTAGAATTTTAGATTTATTGGATTCTATAAAAGTTGATTGTTTCACTATTGACGAAGCACACTGCATCTCAGAATGGGGACACGATTTTCGTCCTGAATACAGGAAATTATCACAGATTCGTGAAGATTTTCCAGATTCTGTTTTTACTGCTTTTACAGCTACTGCAACGCCAATTGTTCAGAAAGATATGATCAGAAGTTTGAATTTGAACGAAGCAAAGCAATTTATATCCAGTTTTGATAGAAAAAATCTGTTTCTCGAAGTTGTGAATAAGAACGATCCTCTCACTCAAACTGTCGATTTTATCAATCGTTTTCCAAATCAATCTGGATTGATCTACTGTTTTTCTCGTCGGCAGGTTGATGAACTATATCAAACCTTAAATGAAAACGGTTATTCCGTAAAACCTTATCACGCTGGATTAAGTGATATTGTACGTCATAAAAATCAAGAACTATTCATCCGCGATGATATTCAAATAATTGTGGCAACGATTGCTTTTGGGATGGGAATCAATAAACCTAATATCAGATTTGTAGTTCATTATGATGTTCCCAAAAATATTGAAAGCTACTATCAGCAGATTGGACGTGCCGGCAGAGATGGTTTGAATTCGCATTGTTTGCTTTTGTTTGGTTATGGTGATATTGGCAAGATTAAGTATTTTTTCAAAGATAAAACAGATAATGAACTGAAAATTGCCTACAATCAGTTAGATTCTATCCTGAATTTTTCTGAAACCGAAGAATGCCGACGTAAACCATTATTGAATTATTTTGGTGAAGAATATGAGCAGGACAATTGTAAAATGTGTGATAATTGCTTACAAGATAAAAAAGAGCAAATTAATCTCACTATTCCTGTGCAAAAGTTTCTTTCTTGTATGAAGAGAACTGGTGAAATGTTTGGTGTACATCACATAATTTTGGTTTTGAGAGGTTCAAAAGATAAAAAAGTTTTGAACAGAAATCACGATAAAATTAGTACTTATGGCATTGGGGCAGATATTTCAAATAAGCAATGGAATTTTCTGGCAAGGCAATTGATCAGAAAGAAAATAATCATTCCCGATGAACAATATGGTAGTTTGAAATTAACTTCACAAGCTTGGGAAATCTTAAAAAATGAGACTGAATTCTTTGGTTTATGGCAGGAAGAAACAAGAAAGAAAAAAGCATTTGTTTCAACAGATTATGATACAAATTTATTCGAACTTCTCCGTTCAAAAAGAAAACAGATTGCCGATGAGCGAAATGTTCCGCCTTATGTCATTTTTTCTGATAAAACTTTGATTGATATATGTGTGCACTATCCTCAATCAAATGATAGTTTACTGAAAATTCACGGAGTTGGACAATTCAAAATTGAAAAATACAGTAATGCTTTTCTCCCCATTATAATAGAATACTGTCTGGAAAAGAATATTTCCGAGAAACAAAATGTGAAACTTGTTAAATTGCCTAAAACCGGTATAAAAAAAAGAAGGTTTGAAGAGGTAGGGGAGATGTATAATTCTGGGAAAAGTATCAGTGAATTAAGGCAGCATTATCAAGTCAAATCTCAGACAATTTATACTCATCTAACGCTCTTTGTGCAATCGGGAAATGAACTTCGTAAAGGAATTTTAACTGAAAGTTCACTATCTGACGAAGATAGAAAACAAGTTGTTACCCAATTTAATGAACTTGGCTTTGAAGCACTTTCTCCAATATTCTATGCTTTGAAGGAACGAATTGGTTATGATGAAATCAAAATTATGAAAATTGCTTTATTAAATGGGGAATTGAATACCGAGTAAACAAAAGGTTCTATTTACAAAAATGAAAATTATCTCTTCAAAATTGCTTTTGTTAATTTTTTGTATATTCTAAGTAAATCGGTTTTTATCATTAGTTCATTTTGTATTTCAAAAACTGAAACAGTTGAAATGGTTAGATAATCGCTCACTTCACATTAACCACAAACTTAAGTTTGTGATTAATAAAACGGAAATTTTTCAATAACCGTTTCCTATTATTCTCAATTATTACCAGATTATTTCGACCTATGCAATTAGCTTATATGTTCTCATTTCAATGCTTTAATTGATTTTCCTTTTCCTTCTGAATTCTTTCGAACAGTTTGAAAAGAGAGAAAAACTTATTTCTCAACTAATTTAATTGAGAAGCCCACGATTTTAATCGTGGGAATATTATACGGTAACTACAATAGCCGACTTTAGTCGTTAAAACACTATCACATAAATTCATTTTAATTATTTTCCATTATTTTCAGTGTCTATTTTCTTTTATGACTAAAGTCGTCGATAGATGATTTCGGATTATCCAACGATTAAAATCGTGGGTTTCTTTATCGGATAGTATTTTACTCTTCGTTTTTCAAGGAATTATATTTGTAAGTATATAAAAGACAGGTAGTTAAGGAGACACAAAAAAATCCAAATTAGCATAAATTAATTACATGATTTCTAAAGGTTTTCTGATAAAGTCGGTTTTTTATAAATATTCTTCTTTTAACTTTTTCTTCAAGTAAAAAGTGTAGAAAAAGAATATGCTCAAAATTTCTAATTGCACAGCTCGAATTTTTTTAAAACTGAAAAATTATTCCCGAAAAACAAATTAGAAAACGGTTGCTTGGCACAAGAAATGAACAAGCAACCGAATTTAATCACTTTACTTAAAACTTTGCATAAGTCCAGTGAGCTTCATTTCCCGGTTCAAGATCATATTTTTTAATTAAACTTGGTAAAATCGGTTCAATTGCTTTTAAAATCATGAAATCTTTAGCAATAGGATTATCATAAGGGAGTGAGCCAACTAAGTTTTCTTCCTGATATACATTGATAGCATCCTCAAGTACTTCAACAAAATAACCTAATTGTAAAAGATCACGTTTTAGAACTTCTTCTGAGTAATGGGGATTTTCTAAAATTACAATGTCAGATCCCTGATGATATGTTCCATAATCAAAAATATCATCTTTCGAATGATTAAATAATGCAATATCTAATTTTGGATTTCTAAGAATAATTTTTACCTTTTTATCATGAGTATTGCTCTGGAAAAAATATTCTCTATTTAGATAAACGCCTTCTTTTGTAAGGCTTTCAAACACAATATCAGATTTTATCTCTTTTAATTTGTCATAAAGTAGATGACTGAAATTTACTGATAAATTATTACCTGTAATTATTGGAATTCTTTCATAGCATTGCTGAGGGAAATGATATTTCATAATTAAGGCTGGAACATCAATAGAGCCACCAAAGGCAGGAGCAAGGTGCATAAATACACCAGGACCGGCATTTATCTCAATAATTCCAAAATTTCCTTCATCCCAAGGTTTGGAAATATCTTTTGCCAGAACATCAATTCCTAAGCAAGTAACATTGAAATACTTAGCGATATCTTCAACAAGTTTTATGTTTTTTGGATGGATATTATTGGTCACATTGATAGAAACTCCACCTTGAGAAATATTAGCAACTCGTCTCAAATATATTCTTTCTTCTTCATGAGGTATTGAATCCAAAGAGATATCTTGTAGAGCCAGATAATCCTTTAGATCTTCATCAATAACGATTTTGCATAGTGGAGAGCGAGGATTATCAATACGATTAACAGTATTATTTTCATTTTGAATCAATTCTTGAATTGTCTGTTTTCCATTTCCATCAACAAATGCAGGAACTCTTTCTAGAGCTGCAACAAATTTGCCACCAACCGAAAGTAAGCGATGATCAAATCCATAAATCTGTTGTTGAACAATAATTCCATCAAATGATGTTCCTTCTTCATTATTTGAGCGAATAATATTATGAAATGCTTTTTTCACTTCTTCGATTGATTCAATTCCTGTAGTAACTCCTTGTCCTTTATGTCCGGCAACTGGTTTCACAACAACTGGAAAACCAAGTAATTCTGTCTCTTCAATAATCTCAAGTTCAGTAAAACAATTTTTCCCTTTTGGAGTTGGAAAGCCAAACATTTCCAGAAAATCTGCAACCATATCTTTGAACATTGTAAACTCAGTATCTTTTATTCCATCAACACTGAAAGTAGTAGATCTACCACGAATTTGCTTTTTCCCATATCCCCATTGGAACTGATTTTCTTCAAAAAGATAATTAACAGGTATATTGTGTTTCAAACCTGCTTCAATTAATGAATAAAGAGTAGGTCCACCATATAAAGTTGTATCAAAATCCATTTGAAGTTCTGCCAAACCATCATCAAAATCAAATTTGGTTCTATTGCTCATTGCTCTAAACCAATCACGAATAAAATAGATACAATCTTCTGCAATGTATTGATCAAGAAATTCCACTGCTACAGTGTATTCATCACCATCATTTTGGATCGAATATTCATTAATAAAAAGATTAATATCCATTTTCAAAATCTGAATCACAGCTTCTGCAAAAAGATCTATCACAGCTTCCGGAAGATTTGCTTCCAGTTGAGGTAATTTTTCCAAGACCATTGGCGTATAAAAATCAACACGTTCATTTTTCGGTTTCAAGTAAATATTAAATACAATAGATTTCCTATTTAAATAATAATTTGGTCCCGAATAAATATATAAACTTCTTATCTCAAAGTCCTTTCTTTCAATTTGTTCAACTTCTTCAACATTTTCTTGATTTAGATCTTTAGTATTCATTATTTCCCTCCTTAAATTTAGGCAATTTTCTTAATTTTTATTACTGATTTTTTATTGATATCATAAATTGTTCCGGGTGAAAGAAATCCTAATTGAAAACCATCAGTAGTAAATCTTTCATCAATATTTGTCTCTTTATAGTTTGTGAATTTTACATTTTCACTATTTAATATCGTTACAATATGACTACCAATTACCTCAAATTGATTATTTGGATAAAGAATTATTCCAGTATCTTCTGCTAAACCAATTCCAAAGTTACTATAACCTCTTAAAAGAAATTGAGTTAATCGTGATATTCGACCTCTTGTAATAAAGTGGGTATCAACAGTAAAATTATTGATAAATCCAAAACCTTCACTATGGTTTACAGAACCTTTGAGGAAGCCCATTTCATCACCATCAAATATCATTGGATTACTTGCGGCGGCGGCTCCGGCACTTGTTCCGGCAACAGTTTTACCCATTTGATATTCATCTTTGATTACTTGGAGTAGTTTTGTTTTCTGGAGAATATCTACTAAACGAACCTGATCTCCACCTGTAAAAAAGATGCAATCTGCTGATTTTATTTTCTCAAAGTTTTCTTCTTTATCTGCTTCTTGGGCTGTTCGGATATCTAAAAGTTCGATTTTCTTCACACCTAAATTCTTGAAGGCAGATTTATATTTATCTCCTAATTGGCGAGGATAATAGCGACTTGCTGTAGGTATCACGGCAATATTTTGGACATTATTGATTTTTACAATTGCATGCAAAATTTCTCTGTTACGTATTTTGTCTTCATTTCCACCAATTAGAACGAGGTGACCTTTTGTTTCATTTGAAATCATATATTTAAACTCCTATTAAAATAAACTATTGAGAGATAATTTATATAATTTTTTTATATGTCAAGCATAATGGATTTTTACATGTTTTTTTAAGTAGTTGTATTGAAATTATCTTCAAAATATGCATCTAAACAAGACAAGCAATTTACCTGATATTTCGAATTATCCTTATTTATGAATTTAAAAAACATGTGATTAATTTAGACAAATATCATTTATCTAGAACATAAAACCGAGTGAGAAATTAAAAACTGAATTTTTCCATTCATCTCTGACATCATATTCTAACTTAGTTTCATCAATAATATTAGTCAACCCCATTGTGTATCTAAAATCAAGTATTACATTATTGGGAGAATGAAAATCAAATCCAAAATTTAGGCCATAATCAACATTTTTGTATATATTATAATCCGTTTCATCAGAATCAGAAGCATCTTGAACTTTTATTTTTATATAGTATGTGGAGGCATTTAATATTGAAATTGATGGACCTGCATAAACGTAAGATTTCATTTTTTTTGTGGAAAAACAGTATTTTACTAGCAAAGGAAATTCAAAATAATTCACTTTAAAAATAGAAGTATAAGTTACAATTCCACCTCGCGGATTGCTTTTTGATTTAATTGCAATGCCTTTTCTAGACAAGTTTGCTTCTAATTGTAATGAAACATAACTAAAATCCTGAAATATAAAAAAACCGAGTGTCATAGGTTTTCTGTATATGTTATTACTTGTAAAACCTTCCATGTCTTCATCGAATGAATTACTGTACGATGTTCCAAATCCGTTAAGTGTTGAAAAATTCATCCCAATCTTAAATCCCATTTTTGGATCAATATTAATTGCTGAAAGTATAAATGGTACAACTGCCAATAATGCAATTACAAAATATTTTTTCATATTAACTCCTGTAAAATTTTGAGTTAAAAATATTTTTTATAAGCAACTGTCAACTTTTGTAGAAAAAAGGTTGATTTGCGAATAAGATTTTTCTCTTTTTTCGCGTTCTTGGTGTTTCTTTATCTCAGCGATCTTTGCGTGAACTCTTTTTTTTACAATCTGACTACTCGTGAGTGGATCAGGATTATTTTATTTTGTAAACGCTTAAAATAAGCCTATTTAGCTAACCACTGAACCTTTACAATATCTTTTCCGTTATCTTTAATTTTACCTGCAAATAGACTACCTTTGTCAATAATTCCAACGCCTTTCGGTGTACCTGTCATAATGATATCACCATTATTTAAGGTGATAAAGGTTAAAAGTTCAGCTAAAATATCATTAGGTTTATACATCATTTGATTTATGCTTCCAGATTGAATATTTTCCCCATTGATATCCAATTCGACTGTTAAATTCTGGCTAACATCTGAGATCTCAACAAATTTGCTAAATAAAGCAGAACCATCAAAAGCTTTGGCTCGTTCCCAGGGATGTCCTTTGGATTTCAGTTTATTTTGGAGTTCTCTTTTAGTAACATCTAACCCAAAACCAACAGCGGAAAGTCTATCATCATCATAAACAAAGCACAATTCACCTTCATAATGAAGTTGTTCTTTATGAAAAGATTGAAGTTCTTTTGCAATTGCTGAATTTGGTTTCATGAAAACTGTCATATTTTCTGGGATTTCGTTGCCTAATTCTTTAATATGTTCAACATAATTCATTCCCACACAAACTATTTTTGATGGTGTAACTTCTTTGTTTCCTATGAATACTGTATTCATATTATTCTCCGCTTCTGATTTATATAACTCTTCCTCAATTCCTCTTGTGAAGGGAGACAAGCCTTCCTTTACAAGGAAGGTGGCTGCGAATCGGACGGAAGGTTTCTTTTTTCTTCTCGCTTTTCTTATTTACCTTCAGATGAACTTCCAATGAATGTTTCGTTCATATCTAAAACTCCGAGAAGATCATATTTAGAATCTCTATCAGACATTCCTTCCCGTATTTTATGCATCATTGTCCAAGCTGTTGCATATCTAAGTTCAAGTTTTTTGGAAACTTCCAAAATTGAAATTCCCCGTTTATCGGAGTTTAGTAAATAGATAATCCAAAACCATTTTACTAAAGAAACTCTTGTTTTATGAAAAATCGTACCAGATGTAACCGAAGCCTGATATTTACATTTTTTGCATTGGTATAAATTTCTTGTACTATGGAAACTATATGTTTTATTTCCACAATGTGGACAAATAAAACCATCCGACCATCTCATTTTAAAAAGCTTGTTTCTACACAGTTCATCAGAATAATATTTCTTTTGAAATTCGAAAAAGGTTATTGCTTCATAAACAACCATAGTTAATCCTCTCATTAATTTATTTACTAATAAATTAAAATTTTATACACTGATTTCTGTCAATTGATAAATACGGAACTAATAGGATAGTTATTTAGATTTAAGAGAAGGACAGCAGGATGAGTTCTAATATACAAAAGCTAAATGCTTCATATTTAGAACAGGATGTTTTTGTCATCTTCAAGTTTTTCTTCATTCTGTCATACAATATTTGATTATACTATCAACATGGATTGCAGTTGTGTTCAAAAATGGTATATCGTATCCATCCTGAGTCAAGATGAGAGGAAGTTCAGTACAACCAAGAATCAAGGCATCTATTGAGTGTCTCGTTATCATCTTATTTACTATGGTTAACAGTGAATTTTTAGTTTCTTGCTTTATGATTCCAAATTCAATCTCAGAAAATAATTTTTCATGGATATATAATTGTTCTTCTTTGTCTGGAAGAACAATCCTCATTCCTTTGCTTTTAAATGATTTCTGATAAAAATCTGATTCCATTGTAAACATAGTTCCCAAAAGTCCTAATGTTTTCAAGTTCAATTGCTCAGCATATTTACCTGTTTCTTCGACTATGCTTAGCAAAGGTATTGGCGATTTTGATTGCAGTTCATCAAAGATTGAGTGAAACGAATTCGAGCTAATGATAGCAAAATCTGCTCCAGCACAAGAAAGAGCGTTCAATTTATCAAGAATCAAAACTTTTATTGTATCCCATTTCTTTTTCTCAAGTAATTCTATAAATATTCTGGTGTTAACACTAATAATAATAATTTCAGGATAGACGAGATTAGTTTTATTTTTATTAAATGTAGAAATAATATTTTTATAGTAATATAGAGTCGATTCTGGTCCTAAACCACCAATAATACCAATACTTTTCATACAATTGCTCCATTTTTCACAAATCTTTTTCAATTCTATTGCAACTTCATAATAGACTGTAAAACTTGAAGTAAAATCTTCTTTTATTCAGAATGAATTATATTTTTGTGAATTTTTCTTTATTTTGTAGCGGACAATATTTATTTAAATTATTACAAGTCAAGCAAGTAATAACTTGTTAATAAAGCATAATAACAATTTTAACATCAAAAACAGAAATGTTAAATGCAAACGAGATTAGAGGATTTTTACATATTACAGATAAGTTATTTTTTCCCTGTTTATAACGGATTTTGGGGTTAGAATAATATAATTCTTTACGAAGTAATTCT
>JAIORE010000213.1 GCA_021108315.1 Candidatus Cloacimonadota bacterium | reverse complement strand
GAGGTTGAATATCAATATTCTGCATTAAATGCTTTTTATGGATATATGACTCGGGGATGTATTAGAAAATGCTCATTCTGTGCAGTACCAAAATTAGAACCGATATTTAAAGATTTTATTTCAATTAAAACAAAAATTGAAGAAACTCGTAAAAAATATGGTGATCAAAGAAATTTATTGCTATTGGATAATAATGTTTTAGCCTCCAAACGTTTCACTGAAATAATTGAGGAAATAAAATCGTGTGGATTCTCAAAAGGAGCGAAATTTACCAATCCTAATTACCTTAATATTGCAATCGGTAATCTTAAAAAAGGCTTCAATGATACTGCGTACATTAATAGTTCATTTAAAATTCTCAACAATTTCATTAATAGATTAAAGGGAGAGGAACAACAGAATTATTACAATTTATTAGAAAGGCATAATCTTCTCAATATTGAAACAGCATCAAAAGAAGCAATTATTGCTATTTTTCCTCGAATATCATTTTTATACGAAAAACGTAGAAATAAAACTCCAAAATCAAGATATGTTGATTTTAATCAAGGTGTTGATGCTAGATTAATTAATGAAGAAAATATGAAATTATTAAGCGAAATTTGCATTAATCCCTTAAGAATTGCTTTTGATAGTATGAAGTATGAAAAAATCTATGTTGCAGCAATAAAGTTAGCAGCAAAAAATGGAATCAAATATTTATCAAATTATCTATTGTATAATGAAGATGATAAACCTGTTGAACTATATCTGCGTCTTAGAATAAATATTGAGCTATGTGAATCTGAAAAAATAAATATTTATTCGTTTCCAATGAAATTTCATCCAATTAATGGTAATAAAAAGCTGAATCGAGATTATTTAGGAAAACATTGGAACAGAAAATTTATAAGAGCAGTCCAAACAGTTTTAAATGCAACAAAAGGAAAAATCGGTAAAGGGAAAAGTTTCTTTCTTAGAGCATTTGGAGAAGATGAAAAAGAATTTTCTAAAATTTTATATATGCCTGAAACATTTATTTTATTTCGATATTTCTTTCAGGATTTAGGATATACTGATAAATGGTGGAACGATTTTAATAATTTATCTGAAATCGAAAAAAAAGAGATAAAGAAAATAATACATAATAATAATTTTAA
Organism: Candidatus Cloacimonadota bacterium; assembly: GCA_021108315.1. Lineage (GTDB taxonomy): Bacteria > Cloacimonadota > Cloacimonadia > Cloacimonadales > TCS61 > JAIORE01. The sequence continues at coordinate 8,368 of JAIORE010000213.1, read as the reverse complement.
AAATATTTACGAACTAAGTTCGAATGAAAATATTCTTAAAGTGCTTAATTATTACACAATTACGAGAGAAGAATTGAAAAAAGAATCCTCAGAAATTTTTAAATTAAAAAATGAATATTATGAAAGTAAAAATAGATATTCTGCTGTTTTATCATAGTATTGTGGTATCTTGAAAAAACTATTGTGTATAACACAGCACTCCAAGTTCAGATTGAAAGAAGAGCGGGGAGAACTTGGCAGTGCCCATCCATTATGTGTCTTTGGATTTAGGATTTCCTTTTGTAAGAAAAAAGAAACAACAAAAAATAACACGAGAAATCGAAATTGTTTTAAAGAAAAAATACGAAGAAATTCATCTTTTGTCTCAACTTTTTAAATTCTCAAAATAAGGCATAAAAGTACAAAATTAAAGCAAACGGAGAAGAATTCAAATTGAAAAGCAAAAAAGCATCACTTCTAATAAACAATAGTTGCCTTTTAAATAAAGTAAAATTTGGTTTCTGCAAAACCTAACGAGAAAATTCATAAAAAACTCAAAGAATTTCTAATTTTCTAATTTCTGTTTTTTTATCGGATAGTATTTTACTCTGGTTTTTCAAGTTTTGAGTCCTGTAAGAATCTTAAATATAGATATGTTGAGGGGGGACAAAAAAAATGGAAAATTAGCATAAATTATCACCTTAATGTCTTAGTGCTTTCCGACAAAGTCGGTTTTTTTATAAAATCTAAATTTAACGAAGACCAAATTAAAAGATGAATTATTTCTATCACAATTGCGGGTTTAAATTAAAAAGAAATGACTAATTAAATCTAAAAAAACGCTTAAACAAAAGACTTCAACTAAAATTTAACAAAGCGTTTTCAAAAGCTAAATTGTTGGTTTCACCAAAAAAAATCAATGCAAAAATATAAAAGAAAACCGCAATTATCCAATTTCTGCCCCCAAAAAATAATATCAGAAAAAGATTCATTTAATCAGGTTCCGTTCAAACAAATAATTAATGATGTATTTAAAAAGTTGGTATTAATAAAATAAAAAAAATAATCGGTTCACCTGAACTTTTTCTGTTTTATTTTCAATTTCTAGATTTTAAACAAAATTTAATCGGAAGTAAAGCTAACTGCTTTGTATTTAAAAGAAAACTTGCAGTTTTTTAAAAAAGAAACTTTTGTCTTCTTTAAAATTAGCGAACATTTTTAAGGTAAAACTCAATTTAATCTTGCTTTATTTTTGGGGAGTTTCTTTTTTTGGGTTGATTGAATTATTCGTGGGTTCTGAATTAGTTAAACTCGACGCTGTTTTTAATCGTAAAGTTGGTCATAATTGCTTTGTTTGTGAATAATTAAATCCACATAACATTGTGCTCCAAGTTCAGATTGAAAGAAGAGCAAGAAGAACTTGGCAGCACTGTCCATTAGCGGACATCAGACTCAATATGGATAAAAATATTGAATCAAATTAAGAAATATTTTGACAAGAATCTAAGAAAAAGAGAAATAATTGAAATTGAAAAATTAGGAGGATTATTATGTTTAGAAAAATCAATTTAACAGTATTAGTATTTTTATTTAGTTTGGGTATTGTGTGTAATTTATTAGCAAATGGAGTTAGTGACACCAAACCACTATTAGAAAATACTTCTACTTACAAAGTATCAGAAGACAAAATACCGGACTTACTCAAAAAAACTTTACCCGGAATAAGTTTTAAAGTACTTAAAAGAGAGAGCCCATACATAAAATATCCTGATAGAAGAAATGAGATATTCGCAGTAAAAAATGGAGAAAAATATTTTACACAACACTTCAATAAATTATGGTTAGATCACGGTAACAAAGATGCAACTCTTTCAGAAAGAATGAAGACTTATGCTTTTCTTACAAATTGGAGAGATACTTTTAAATTAAGAACTGCAAGAGATTCAATATATGTGGAAGGAGAAGATAATTTAAGAGTAAAAAAAATACTACCTGTTTATCCAAAAATTGAAGTTTCTGGATTTAAAATATGGTCAAAAAAGTATAGTGATTATTTTAATTCGAAAGTAATTAGAGGAGTTTATTATGTTACAATAAACAAAAAAAAAACCAAGTGGATATTTGTAATTAAAAAAGATCAGATATATGAATTAAAGTATTATACTAAGAAAAATTCAGGTTCATTTAGACCTATTTTTTATGGAGGGAAAAAACAAAGAGATGTTGTTTTTGGGATAATAGGAGGTAATTACGAATCACTTACAGTAAATGACACAATGCAACATTATTATATCAAAGTGAGCGAAAATAACTCAGATACCGGGTATGATATTACAATCAGAATTTCAGGTCTTGATAATGGAGAAAATGTTAATTTTATAATTAAGTCTTTGTATCAATCATCGGAAACAGATAGTATTTGGGTGAATGAGGATTTAACAGCTAATTCATCTGGAGTCTGTGAATACATCTGGCAACCAACTAATGACAGCAAAACAGGTTTCTGTGAAATTTATATAATAAGGGAAAATGAAGATATTATATATTGGGAAAACCACTATATCATTCCTGAGCATACAAAAACAGGCACATTCGACAGTGGTTACAACTATGAAATACATTACTGTAATCAATTTTTTGCAGGGCACACAGATGATGATGAAATTGTTTATCCAGCTCATGATGATCCTGCAGGAATAGATCATGCCGAAACGTTTGCCGGATATGTAGAAACAGCATTAAAATATTCCTGGGTTAAGCAAGTAAATGATTGGAATTTAGCAAAAGGCTGTTCTTCGCAAGGTTTTAATAATGTTCCAATTGATTCTGTTGGAATTTATCATGTTTATATAAATGATAGTGATAAAAATAATAAATACCATGAAACCTTTACGATACATTCTTCACCTTATCATGAAAAAAGATACATTGGAATTCCTTATGATATTCATCTTATGGAAACTTTTTATACTACAGAAGAGAATAGAATAAATGTAGGTATTTCTCATGAATTTTATCATGGGATACAAGCAAGTTTGAACACTTATGCTACAATTCCTATTCCGGAAAGTATGAAATGGCTTATTGAAGGTCAAGCAACAATGATTCCAACAATACAATATCCTACGGAAGAGTTTGATAATGCTTCTTTGATGCATAAATATAGATTCAGTACTTTTCATTATAATGCTTATTGGTTAAATGAATCATTATTTCAGACTAATTCCTCAAATAAATATATGAGTTATTATTACAGTTTTTTTTGGAGATTTCTTTTTGAAAATTATAATCAATCGGCAGCAACAATGGCAGATTCATTGGAAATTATTAGAAAAACTTGTCAGGGGTATACAGAACAAATTGATGCATCAACGACAAAGGATTCTTTGAATAGTAAAATAAACTCAACTGACTCTTTTAACAATTTTGACGAAGCCTTGATGAAATTTGGAGAACACATCTATTTTAATGATCCCCGCTTCGAAAATTGGAATCCTTGTCCAAGTAATGGATTTTATTTACCGCCATTATATTCAAGCGAAAACACCCTTTCCCGCAATGTCAGAGAAAATATAAATATTCCCGGTGCAATCGAATCTTCTTTCGGATTGGATTACCATAAAATAGTAATACAAGATAGTGTAAAAGCACTAACAGTGCAGATATTAAAAAATACTCCTTCTTCAAGTGCCGATTTTGGTTTCCAAGCTTGGACTAAAAAAAACGGTGTAATAATAGATAGTTTTAGCGTAATAATGCCCGATACGACTTCATCATCTGCTTGTTCTTTTAGAGTTTTGAACACAGCAGATACATTAATAGTAAATATTATTCGATTAGACCCAAATGAATTTGAAGATGGAATCGATTCAACTTATACATTAAATGTTTATCCGGGTACAACAGTAAGTGGTTCTGTCTCTGGAACTTGGAGTATAGAGGACAGTCCATTTTATCCAGAAGATGATATTGAGGTAATTGGAGGTGAAAGAAGCACCTTAACAATAGATCCCGGAGTTTCTGTTTATGCACTTGGTAACTATAAATTTAGTGTTGATAGTTCTTCTAAAATTATTGCCAATGGGGACGAATTTAATCCAATAACTTTTTCAGCAGTTGATACAACTACCGGCTGGGGTGGGATAAGATTTCATCAAAATAGTTTTACCCGAACCGAATCACAATTCAGTTATGTAACTTTTGAATATGCAGTGAACTATGCACAGGATACATATCCAATATTTATCAATGCAATTCCTCCTGTTACCCTCTATGGTTGCGGTGGAGCAATATTTTGTTTTCAATCTTCACCTTCATTTGATAACTGTATTTTTAGAAACTGCAAATCACACGCTGGTGGTGGGATGTATCTTATGAATGGTACTATTGTAAATATTAGTAATTCAGAATTTTATGATAATGTAACCACTTCATCAGGCGGAGCAATAGAAATTCGTAATAATGAAATTTTCAATGGTTTTGAATCAAATCATACTTTTAATAACTTAATAATTCGTAATAATACAAGCGGTATTTATGGTGGAAGTGCTATTTATACTTATTTTAGAGTGGGAATAACTGCCTATGGATTGACTACCTATAACAATTTTGCAAACGATCATCCGCAATATTTCGGTGCTTCCTTTTACATTAGTGGTGAGCAATCTCATATCTATTTTTATGACGGAATTCTCCGAAGCAACCAAACTGCAGAAGTAATTTTAGATCATCCTACTAATAATTTTTTTGGAGGATTAAATTCAGATATCACAAACGGTGATGTCTGTTATTCTTATCCTAGTAGTGTACGAGAAAGTGAACGAGGCAGAAATACTTATTTTAATAATATAATCGATGCTGATCCTATGTTTGTTGATGATGGAAGCTATAATTTGCAACAAACTTCTCTTTGTATTGATGGTGGAGGTTCATATACTAGTGATCCTGAAAGTATAATAGACCCTGATGGTACAATTGGTGATATGGGATTCGGTTATTACTATCAACCGTTAGATGTTTATGAACCAAGCGAAGTCACAATTTCATTTAATATGAGAGATTCTTTAAATATAAATTGGAGTCAATGCACAGGCTCTATTTTTTATAAAATCTTTGAATCCGATAATCCTGTAGATAATTTCACAATGTTGGATTCTGTAAGAGCGGATACCTCTTATAATTTAGAATTTGAAGGCTCTAAGAAATTTTATTATGTGACCAGTGGAAATAATAGAGGACGAACTCAAATAAGAAATGCCAGTAAAAGAAAAATTGACCTTGCAGAGATACATAAAAATATGAAGAAACGCTTTTAGTAGTGTTTTATAATCAGAAAAAACATTATTAAATATATTTATCGCTTTGTTTTCTGAACTTTAAGTTAAACTCCTTCAGAGTTTACTATTATTTTGTCTCTATCAGCAACTTATATATACAGTTATACAAATTAAACTATTTTGAAATAGAAGAAAAATCTACATATTAGTGCTAATAGCTCAACCATTGGAGCAAATAACTCAAGTACTGTAGCTAATAACCCAATTATCGGAACTAATAACATAATCATCGAGGCTAATGATTCAATCATTGGAGCTAATGACTCTATCATTAGGAATAATAATTAAATCATTGATGTTAATGACTAAGTTATCGGAACTAATAATAGACTTATCTGTACTAATAACTATATTATTGGATCAATTATTTTAAATATCGGAGCTAATATATTACAAAAAAAGAATAAATTATTTGACATTAAACTTCTCATAAAAAAATATAGGAAAGTCAAAAAAAAAAGATATAAAATTCAAAGCCGGAGGTAAAAATGGCACGAAAAAATGTAAAGGTAGATTTACACGTTAACAAAATAGAAGCTCTTATGACGCTTCTCAGTGTTGTTAATAAAAAGCATATTGCTCTTGGAACAGATAGCCCCTTAAATCATATTAATATGGCTGATTTTGATTCAAAACTTAAAGTAGCTGAAACTAAAAGGGCGAGCTCCAAAGAGTTGAGAGCCCAAAGCGAAGCCTTAATGGAAGCAGCATATTCGATTATCGGATTAGGGATAGATCAAGGCTCCACCAGTCCGGGTACTTTGTATTATTATCTGACATCTATCAGGGATATGTTGCTCGTTATTTATAAGGGAAATGAAGAACAACTCAGCACTTGGGGTTTCAATGTGGTTAGCAGTTCTTCTTCTCACGGTGATAATGCACCTGTAAGTGATCCACCACCGGTTGAGGATATGTAATTATTTGTAATTAGCAGAAATTTAAATAAAACTTGAGTTAAGTCCTCCGATTTTATCAGATGATTTGACTTAAGTTTTTTTTTGAGTAGAAAACTAACTCATAAATCTAAGATAAAATAATAAGATAGATTGCAAGAAGTTATGTTTACTATTTAAAGTCAATATGAATGTATTATGTCGTCCGCTAACAAAGGTGTCCAATCCCGAAAAGATGGGCTTGGCACACCCAACCATTACACACAATAGTTTGGAGAATATTTTCTGATTAATTAAATGGTTTTACAATAAAATGAATCGAAATCTGTGGAACTTGACATATTTTTACTAAAAATAGTATTGAAGACAAAAAAGAATGGAGCTTTTCAATGAACTATCCTGAAGATTTTTTAAACAAAATTATTTGTGGTGATTCTCTTGATATTATGAAGAAAATACCAGCAAATACAATAGATTTAGTTATAACTTCACCACCATATAATTTAAAAAACTCAACCGGAAATGGAATGAAAGATGGTCGAGGAGGAAAATGGAAGAATGCTTCTCTTGTAAATGGATATTCAAATTATAATGATAATATTCCACACATTGAATATGTCAAATGGCAAAGAGAATGTTTAACTGAAATGTATAGAGTTCTTAAAGAAGATGGTGCAATTTTCTATAATCATAAATGGAGAGTTCAGAAAGGTTTATTACAAGATAGGCAAGATATTGTAAAAGATTTTCCTGTCAGACAAATAATAATTTGGAGACGTAAGGGTGGTATAAATTTTAATCCAGGATATTTTTTGCCAACCTATGAAGTGATATATTTAATTGCAAAACCCAAATTTCGTTTGGCTAAAAAAGCAAATGCTAAAGGCGATGTTTGGGATTTTACCCAAGAAATGAAGAATCCACATCCAGCTCCATTTCCGATTGCTTTAATAGATAGAATTGTTAAATCAACTGATGCACAAAATATTTTAGATCCATTTATGGGATCTGGAACAACTGCTGTAGCTGCAATGGGAAATCAGCGTTCATTTATTGGAATAGAACTTTCCTCTGAATATTGTTTAATGGCTGAAGAAAGAATAAAAAGGAATAAAATTGATTCTGAAGTGTTTCATTTAAACGAACAATTAACATTATTTGAGGTCTCCAAATGAAGATATTTACAAAAGAGAATTTGATAAAAAATTTCAAAGAAATTTATAATATGGGTTGGATTGAGAATAAACGTCACGGGAATCAAGGTGGAATAGGAAATACTCTTGAAGATTTGTTAGGAATTGAGGAAAACAATCTTCCAATACCAAATGCTGCTGAGTGGGAGTTGAAAGCACAAAGATCTAAAACTACTGCATTAACAACATTGTTTCATATTGAACCATCCCCAAGAGCTGTAAAATTTGTTCCAAATATTTTATTACCAAAATATGGTTGGTCTCATCAGAAAGCTGGAGATAAATATCCTAAAAATGAAATGAGTTTTAGACAAACTATCAATGGAAATAATAATAGCGATCGTGGCTTTTGTGTAAAAATTGATAGAGATAATAAAAAAGTATTAATTTCTTTTGATCATACAAAAGTTGATTCTCGACATTATGATTGGTTGAAAAATGTAAAAAGTAAAGCTGGTTTAGATGAACTTGATCCACAACCATATTGGGGTTTTGATGATTTAATGCACAAAGCTGGAACTAAACTGTTAAATACCTTTTATGTTCAAGCAGATGTAAAAAAAGATAAAGAAACAAAAAAGGAATATTATCATTATAATAAAGTATTTATGCTCCAAAAATTTAGCTTTGAAGGTTTTCTAAAGGCACTAGAAAATGCAGATATTCTTGTTGATTTTGATGCAAGAACAGGACATAATCACGGGACAAAATTTAGATTAAGACAAAACCATTTTATTGATTTATATGAGAAAATTACAAGAGTAATATAGCAAAATATTAATTGTGTGTAACAAACGTGTCAGTGCTCTGAATGAAAGAAAATGTGAAAGAGCACCGCACACGCCATCTATTTGCCAACATGTCGCTCCACTCCATGTTGGCAAACGTTCGGCGTGCCACTAAAAAAGCCGAGTAAAACCGGAGTGAATCGACACGTCGTCTAAAGTTGCGTCCACGGGGACTC
>JAIORE010000007.1 GCA_021108315.1 Candidatus Cloacimonadota bacterium | reverse complement strand
AGATAGGTACGGCATTTAGAACTTATCCAGATACATCAAATTAATGACACACCCTCTTGAACAGCTGGGAAAAGTCAATATGTTTAGGACTTGATCGTATACAGGGCATTGGAACGAGATAGGGGGGACTGATCCACTCGTGACTGGTTAGATGGAATTGTTTAAAAAAAATAAAACCTAACTATAATTGTTATCTTTGCTTTCTTAAGAATTATTAAAACTTTTCTTTCCGTTTTTCTTTTATCAAATGGTAAACCACCACGCATTTTTTTTGTTTTCGAACCCCTCACAAATTTGAAAATTACCCACGATCGAGTATGATGTTCTATTTTAGCTTCTATAATATTATCCCAAGGGATTAATCTATTTCCGCTGTAGATTCCCTCATTTGATATATATTGTTCTTATAGATATTAGCCTTAATGTTAGAAATAAAACGACAGAAATAAAAGCAATAAACACTATAAGTAGAAGTAAAAGGTCTGTAATAAAAGTACCTGTTATTATAACTTCTAATAATTGTATTAGTGATTCAAATGCTACATACATAAAAATACTAATGAAAATAGACCAAAGTATTCGATTATAAATCACAGCAATTCGACTTGTTATTCTAGTTTTAGGTGATATGTTCTTATTCATTCTTTTTTCCATTACACCACAAAAGGTTTTTAATCTTATTCCCAAGTTCCTACTTAGGATTGAGTTCAATACTTTACTGTGGAGTAATTCAACAATGTTGAATTTAGAGTTGGAACAACTCTTCTCTTTTAAAGCGACTTTGTAGCTTAGCATTAACACGGTTAATGTACTCCAAATAAAAACCAACGTGGTTGGTTTACTCCAGATAAATGCGTTAAACTTTGCGCCTTAGCGTCTTTGCGGCAAAATATTTCTTATCTCTTAGTCTCTAATAACCAAATCTCACATTCAATTCAGCAATTATCTTTGTAGCTGCGATAGGTAGAACAGTTCCAGGTCCAAAAATTAAAGAAGCTCCATTTTCATAGAGAAAATCATAATCCTGTGCTGGAATCACTCCACCTACAATGATCATAATATCTTCACGGTTCAGTTTTTTAAGTTCCTTAACCAATTCAGGTAATAGAGTTTTATGTCCCGCAGCAAGGGAACTCATTCCAATCACATGAACATCGTTTTCTACAGCTTCTTTGGCAGTTTCGGCAGGAGTTTGAAAAAGTGGACCAATATCAACATCAAATCCCATATCTGCATAGGCTGTAGCTACAACTTTTGCTCCGCGATCGTGACCGTCTTGTCCCATTTTAGCGATCATTATGCGAGGTCTTCTGCCTTCATTTTCTTCAAAAACATCTGCAAGTTTCCTGACTTTCTCTACATTCTTAGATTCTGCATATTCACTACTATAAACTCCACTTATTGAACGAATCACGGCTTTGTGCCTCCCAAATACTTTTTCCAATGCTGATGATATTTCACCCAAAGTTGCTCTATCTCTTGCTGCATCAATAGATAGCTCCAGAAGATTTCCATCTCCCGTTTCTGCTGAATCTGTAAGAGCTTTTAGACAGCTTTCTACCTTATTCTCATCTCTCTCGGCTCGTAGTTTTTCCAATCTTTTTAATTGTGAAACACGAACAGCACTATTATCAACTTCCAAAATATCAAGAGGATCTTCTTTCTCCAAACGATATTTATTCACACCGACTATTGTTTCATAATTTGAATCTATGTGAGCTTGACGGCGCGCGGCAGCTTCTTCGATTCTCATCTTTGGCAATCCGGTTTCGATAGCTTTTGCCATTCCGCCCAATTTCTCAATCTCCTGAATATGTTTCCAACCCAGATGCATCAGTTCATTGGTAAGACTCTCTACATAATATGAACCTCCCCAAGTATCGATCACACGACAGATTCCTGTTTCATATTGGAGATAGAGTTGGGTATTACGCGCAATGCGAGCACTGAAATCTGTGGGAAGAGCGATCGCTTCATCAAGAGCATTCGTGTGCAATGATTGAGTGTGTCCCATCGTAGCAGCCAGTGCTTCGATGCAGGTTCTGGTAACATTGTTGTAAGGATCTTGCTCGGTGAGAGACCAGCCGGAAGTTTGAGAATGAGTTCTAAGCGACATAGATTTTGGATTTTTGGGGTTAAATTGCTTAATTAGTTTTGCCCAGATCATCCGCGCAGCCCTAAGCTTACTCACTTCCATAAAATAGTTCATCCCCTCAGCCCAGAAAAATGACAAACGAGGAGCAAAAGCATCAATATCAATACCGGCTTTGATACCGGCACGAACGTATTCCAAACCATCAGCAAGAGTATATGCCATCTCAATATCAGCAGTAGCTCCAGCTTCCTGCATATGATATCCCGAAATGCTGATGCTATTGTATTTCGGCATATTTTTTGAAGTAAAAGTAAAGATGTCAGAAATAATGCGCATTGATGGTTCAGGCGGATAAATATAAGTATTACGAACCATATATTCTTTGAGGACATCGTTTTGAATGGTTCCGGTAAGCTGTTCTAAACTAACGCCTTGCTCTTCGGCAGCGACTATATAAAAAGCCATAATCGGCAATACAGCACCGTTCATTGTCATCGAAACCGACATTTTATCCAATGGTATTTTATCGAACAAAATCTTCATATCCAGTATTGAATCTACCGCTACTCCGGCTTTTCCCACATCTCCTACAACTCTAGGGTGATCGGAATCATAACCCCTGTGAGTTGCAAGATCGAAGGCGACAGATAATCCCTTTTGTCCGGCAGCAATGTTTCTGCGATAAAAAGCGTTACTCTCTTCGGCAGTGGAGAATCCAGCGTATTGACGCACCGTCCAAGGTCGCATTGAGTACATTGTGGCGTATGGTCCACGTAAAAAAGGAGCAATTCCAGCTGTGAAATCAAGGTGTTCCAGATTCTTATAATCATCTTTGGTATATAGGGATTTTATCTTGATCTGTTCATTTGTTTTCCAGATAAAACCAGTACTTTGTTCTATCTTGTTATCTTTTGTTTTTGGTTCATAAGAAAAATCTATTTTTGTGAAATCTGGGAAATTTTTCATTTTAAAACTCCTATCTCTTCCAAAATACTATTCAATGTTTGATATATATTTGCTTTCAAGTGGATAAAATAATCAATTCCCATCTCTTTGAAACTCGCAATATGTTCTTTGGGATATCCGGCAAGAACGATTATTGGAGGAGTTTTACTTTCTTTGAGAGTTTTCACAAACTCAGGAACAATGTCTGGATATTTCAGGTCGGTGGAACAAATCACTACAACTTCTGTTTTAGATTTCAAAGATTCTTCAGCTCCTATATTAATATCTTGGAAACTTCCTATATCTATGATTTCAAAACCACCAGTTTCAAAGAATCCTCTGGAAAAATCTGCTCTAGCTTTGAACTCTTTTAATGATCCAAAATTTGCTAAGAAAACTTGAGGAGTTTTGTTTGTTTTGCTATATATATTTACAAGATCACGAAGATGTTCAAATTTTTCTGAAACTCTATGAATTTTCAAAGGTTCGATATAAAGCCATTCTTCATCACCATCTCTAAGTTCTTCAATAATATTTCCGATGCTTGCACCTATTCTAAAAGCAGAAATTATGGAACCCATCACATTTTCGGAATTCAATTTTACATCAACAAAATTATCGTTATAATCGAACAAGTTAATTCTCTGCAAAGCAAGGGAATCATCTTCCTCTACAACGGCAATACTTGGCGTATCATTAAGGTTGGCAAACATATTGATACCGACCTTTACATCCTTTCTTTTGGAAAGATTATCATCTCTTTTTTGAACTGTTTTATCAATAATTTCTTGGATTTTATTATCAATAACTGCTTCAAAAATACCACCACAAGCTTCGATTTCCTGAAATATTTTCCAAGATTCTTTTACAATCTCCGCAGTTAAGCTTTCGATATACCAACTTCCTCCAGCAGGATCAGTTACGTGATTAAGGTGAACTTCCTCTTTTAGAATCAATTGCTGATTACGGGCGATTCTGGCAGAAAATTCATCAGGGTCTTTGATGATTTCATCAAAAGCACCAACATGAAGACTATCAATTCCACCAGCAATACCGCTAAATGCTTCTGTGGTTGTGCGAAGCAAATTGGCGTGAATATCATATCTGGTTTTATTAAACTTCGTAGTTCGAGCGTGAATGTACATTTTTTTACTATTTTCATTTCCACCAAATTCAGTAATAATCTTTGACCAGATGAGTCTGGCAGCTCGAAACTTAGCAATTTCCATAAAAAAGTTTGAACCGATAGAAAGATGAAATTGAATTCTGGGAGCAATAACATCTATTGTTAAGCCTTTATCTAGCATTTTCTTTATATATTCCACAGCAGTAGAAAATGCAAAGCTCAGTTCCTCTGTTGCACTTGCTCCGCTATTTACATAAGGATGAGTATGAACAGATATAGTTCGAATATTCGGCAAATTTTTCGCTGACCATTTTAAAAGTTCGTACATTTCTGTATATGCTTGGTCTATCGAAAGGCATATTGAACCCTCTTTTGCTAATTCAGAAACTGGATCCATACCGATTGAACCTTTCAAATCTGCGAGTTTCATATCTCTTTTCTTGGCAAGAGCAACCAACATTGAAGCAATGGGTAAAGCCATTGAATATGCCTGAATATCAATATCTATCGAATCTAGTTCAACATCTTTGAAAGTGATTTCCAGATCATTCAGGTTTGAAATGGAAACTCCGTTTTTACCGACTTGGGTAACATTTGCTTGGTTAGGATCTAAACCAGCCAAAGTCGCTTCATCTAATACCAGATTGATTGCGTTCTGACCACTATTTAATGCTTTCAAGAGAGATTTATTGAATTCTTCCGGTAAAGTATGTTGGATTTCTTGGGCGATATTCCATTCCTTTGCGTGATATCCATTATGTTTTGTATTTCTAAGATTGGAATTATTTCCTGGAAGTTCATCAACGAAATCTAATTTCTCCGCATCTTTTTTAGTGTAGATTGGTTTAAGAGTAATATTCTCATAAGTTGGAGTGAGCATAATTTTGTCATAAGGTTTCCCTTTGAGAAGTTTATCTGTTGCTTCACGCCACTGTTCCTCTGTATGAGGTTCAAATTCTTTTAATAATCTTTCATTTTGCTGATCAAGTTTCTCAGACATAAATTTCCTCCGATTATTTTTATTTTTAATAAGTTTAAAATTCTAATGTTGATTTAAGGTCAAGCGAAAAGTGTCTGAACCACAGATTTTCACTGATTAAATGATTACACTGATTTGAGAAAAATCTCGAGTCGAGTTTTGAAAATAAGTAATGAAAGTGTAACTATTATGCATATAATCAATTTAAATGTTTTCTTGATTTAAAAAATACTCTAAATCCGACTCAGGATTTTACGGTATAATCTATTTAATCACTGGTTCAGACAGAAGAATAAATAAATTTCTTCTTGACATAAATAATGATGACTAATAACTCGGTGAGTAGAAAGTCATTTGAGAAATTTTCTTTATCAGAAAGAAAAATTTATTAGCGAGGTCAAAATGAAAAGAATCCATTATCCATTTGCAGCAATTGTAGGGCAGGAAGAGCTGATGCTGGGAATTATTCTGAATATTATCAATCCCAAACTCGGTGGTTTATTGATAAAAGGCGTAAAAGGTTCTGGAAAAAGTACAGCGGTTTATGCTATGTCGGATATTATTCCTGAAATTGAGGTTTTAAAAGATTGTCAATTCAATTGTAATCCTGAAAAACCGGAATATTGGTGTGAAGCATGTAAAACTAAATATACAAAAAATGCAAAAGAAATTATTTCAAAACAAGTTGAAAACATATCTGTTCCTTTAAGTGTTACAGAAGATAGATTAATGGGAAACGTGGATGTGGAGCTTCTTCTCAAAGAAGGAAAACAGCGATTTATTCCCGGAATTCTGGCAAAAGCTCATAAGCAAATCTTGTATATTGACGAAGTTAATCTGCTTTCTGATCACATTGTTGATGATATTCTTGATGTTTCCGCAATGGGTTGGAATCGAATTGAACGAGAAGGTTTTTCCATATCTCATCCTTCGGAATTTCTTCTTATCGGAACTATGAACCCGGAAGAAGGTGAACTTCGTCCGCAGATTTTAGATCGTTTTCCACTTTCGGTTATTGTAGAGTCTGTAACAAATGAAATGCTACGCAGAGAGATAATAAATCGCAATCTTGCTTATGAGAATAATCCTGTCGAATTCCAAGAAAATTTCAAAGAAGAAACGGAAAATTTTAAAAATATTATTAAATTAGGCAGATCATTGTTGGAGAAGGTCGAAGTCAAATCTTCGTTTTATGATATTGTTGTGAAACTGTGCGCAGAAATGAAAATTGATGGACACAGAGCAGATATTGCTATTATCAAAACCGGCAAAACTCATGCAGCATTTGAACTGAAAAAACAAGTTGAGCTTCGACATATAGTTCAAGCTTCTAAATTTGTTTTAGGACATCGAACTCGGGAAGGTGGGCTTTCCAAGCCGCTTACAAAAACAGAAATAGACGATTTTTTTGATAATCTAAAAGAACAGAAATTTTCAAATCAGCAAAATAATACGAACATTGATAAGAATATAAATCTATTTTCTCAGAAAGGATTAATTCAGCCTGAAAAAAAGTAATCTCGGCTTTGAGTGAAATTGCAAATTTGCTCGAAACTCAAAGCCGAGAAATCTTAGAATCTGAAATGCCCAAACTTCTGATTAGATTTGCGGAAGAGAAAGAATTAACACCAGATCAGCTCAAACTATTACGAGAAATGATAAATATGTTTGATAGATATCATAATTCTGAAATGAATCTTCACTCACTTAAAGGAATTTTATATCTTTTATCAAATCCCGACACTGAAATTATGATTCCGCGATCAAATCAAGGGTTTGGAAAATCACTCTTTATGTTTGAAGAGAAAATGTCTGTAAAAGGAATAGTACAAATTGTATTGGGAATGGTAAGAAATAGTAGTAAAATAAAAACAGCAGAAAAAGATCTGCCGAAATTCAAAACAATTATCACAAATAAATTTCACAAAAATGATGAGAAAAACAAATTTTCCGTAAATCCCCAAGATCTTGAAAATATCCGAATGAATTTTGCCAAAAGAGAGAAGACAAAACATTCCATAAATAACGGAGAACAGAAATTAACCGATATTGGAAGAATCATCAGATATTCAAATGAAGCAAAAAGGGCAGAGAAGTTTCAGGTTTTACCAACTATTTTGAATTCAATTCGAAATGGTAATTATTCTTTAAAAGAGAAAAAATTCCATATTCTAAAAAGTGATTTTCTTTTTCCTGAATACGAAGAGAATGTGATCTATAATATTATGTTGGTTTTAGATTCGAGTAATTCAATCTCGTGGGTCATTCCCCATATTGAAAAATTTATTTCTTATATTACATCGAATGCTTCCAATGCTCGAGATAAATTGGGATTGATAACTTTCAAAAATGATCTGGCACAGATTTATCATTATCCTACTTTGAATGTGAAACAGATTATCGGAACGATCAACAAAATTGAGACAAAAGGCCAAACTCCACTTGGGGATGGTTTAAATCTTGCTTTACAAGTTTTGTCGAGAGAACAATACAAAATTCCCGGTATGAAAAATCTGATAATTCTAATCTCCGATTGTTATCCTGAACCTTTGGAAGGTGGACATAAAGATTTGTTGAACGAACCAAGTTATAAATTAGTTATTTCTGTTGCTGAGAAGATTAAAGAAGCAAAACTTGGGTTAATAATTATAAATCCTACAGATGATGAAAAAGAAAAACCAAGTTGGGCAAGAAAATTAATAGATAAAATTGTTTCCTTGACCGAAGCGAAATACATAGAAGTTCATCCTGAATATAAATTCAGTTTTTTAGGTGATGGAAAAGCTGTAGTTGATGATAACACACTTACTGAATTTTTTGATGTAGTTAATGATGTGAAATTGGAATTGTAAATTATAGGAAGAAAAGAGGAAACCACGAATTTACACGAGCCGAAGCAAAGCGGAGACCTGCGAAGCTCATTTGCGCGAAAAAAACGAATTAAGAGAAGGAAAAATATACTAAAGAGGGAATAATGATGTTTGATTAATACCGTTGCATACTTAGCGGTTAAAACGACTAAAATTTATGTTCTTCCTTAGATAAAGATGCAAAAAAGTTCCCGAAATCATCAAAATTGCAGAATACTAAATTTCAAGTAAATGGTTCTGACTTTATTCTTTTATTGCTGTTACATAATAAAATCGTTTATCTGTTGTAACAGGAGTTGACCAGTTATTTTGCGTAGTAGTATCAATCTCAATAAATCCGCCAGTAGGAAATTCAAAGTCATAAATTTTATAATAATTTGCTCCGTACACTTCGTCCCAAAGAAGTTCAATAACATTGTTTGATTCTGCAATTTGAATATCCGGCACGAAATTTGCTGTAAAATCATAAATATATTCAATACTATGAGTTCCAGTCCCGTCAACTGCATAGATATGCATATTATAATTGTTATTTTGGGTTAGATGATGAATACTAACAGCTATATTAGCTTCGATATTCTCAGAAATTGTAAAATCCGAATAAGAATAAATTTGGGAATTATCTGCATCGCTACCTGCAAAATACCAATCTATTGAAACAATATTTGCAGAAACCATTTCATCTTCTCTTTTGTAAACAGGCTTTGTATATGTTAGGCTCCAAATATTGTTTTCATTTTTAGTTCTGATATTCAAAATATGAAAGCCGACTTCAAGCTCATCCAGATCAATTATAAAACTTTTGGTAATATCATCACCACTTGATATCGGAACATTTGTTCCATTTCCACATCCGGGGTCTTCATCGAAATAATATTCCATTGCCATAATGTTAGATAAATCCGATTGTAATGGTGGTTTGATAATATTTTTGGTCTGAGTTATACTCCACACATTATTTTCATTTTTAGTTCTCAAGTATAAAGTATGAAATCCTTCGCCAAGACTGCTCAAATCCGCCACAAAATTTTTTGATATATCTGTTCCGGAAGTAACACTAACACTGGCTCCGTTTCCCAAACCGGGATCAATATCAAAGAAATACTCAATTTCAACAATATTGTAGTGAACTGGTGTATTTTCAAATTTGAGAATAAATTTGTGGTAAGTAATACTCCATTTATTATCTTCATTTTGTGTTCGAACGTATAAAGTATGAAAACCGTCGGTTACACTGCTTAAATCAGCAATAGAACTTTCAATAATTTGGTTTCCTGAAGTTATCGGGACATTTGTTCCGTTTCCAACCCCGGGGTCAGTATCAAAGAAATATTCCATAGCGATAATATCATGAAGTTCGGTGGTGAAATCAAATTTGAAAACATGTTTTGAAATGGTGATGCTCCAGAGATCATTTTCATTTTTTGTTCTTATATAAAGTCTGTAAAAACCTTGTGTTAACCCGTTCATATCAAGATTAAAATTTTCCGTAATGTTATCGCTGGATGTAATTGGTACATTTGTACCGTTTCCGAATCCGGGATCAGAATCAAAAAAATATTCTAATTGAATTATATTCAGACTAAATATAACTGTTGTAAGCAATAATAAAATCAGTAATAAAAATATTTTCATTTTTCCTTCTTTAGTAACTCAAACACATTATCCTAAGTCTTCTATGATATAATATCGGTTTATGGTTAACTTTAATGATTGTAAT
>JAIORE010000332.1 GCA_021108315.1 Candidatus Cloacimonadota bacterium | reverse complement strand
TAGTGGCACGCCGAACGTTAGCCAACATGGAGTGGAGCGACATGTTGGCTAATGGTCGAGCCTGCCAAGTTCTTTCATATTCTCTTTCAATCTGAACTTGGAGGCTTATGTTAGGTGAATCAATATATCAATTCCTTGTCTATTGAAGTAAACACTTGATTATTAACTTTTCGTATTTTTTTTGGCTTACTCTGATATTTTATGCAAATCTCTTGAATTTCTACTGAAATTGCTTACAGAAACTACATAGTAAAAATATTTATCCCAGTCCAAGGCTCTACAACTTCCCATTGTTGCTACCTACAGCATTGTCATTCATACAGATAACGGCAGAAAAGAGAAAACAACTCAATGCAACTATTATAGTGAAAATGTTTTTTTATAATGAACTTCCTTAATCTCTCGTCTTACTTTGTATTGTGCACTGTTCCGATTTTTTTTCTTGTATGCTTAGAATCTCCTGTCTTTGTTGTTTTTACATAATAGAAATAAGCATTACCGGATAGTGTTTCATTATCATTAAAAGAATTAGATATTGAATTACCGATAACTTCGAATCCGGTATTTGGTTCTTCTGAACGGTAGATATTGTATGAATCTGCTCCAGAAACGGATGTCCAGGTAAGTATTGTAGAAAGCTCTACTCGTTCAATTATAAGATTTTCAGGAATTCCTAACTCATTCGGGTCAATTCCTTCTGTCCACTCATAAGCGCCCATATCTATCGTAGTGTTCTGAATGCGGTCTTCACCTCGAATATCCGTAGTAACCGTATTATAACTGTTATTTCCTGTATTTACTGCTGGTGAACTACCGAACAGTCTAAAATCTCTGTCAACCGCATCAACAAACCCCGGATCTGTAGTGATGTTGTTATTTGTGGCAATAAATATATCAGAGCCACTATTGGAAACCATATCATTCGTATTATTGGAATAACAGGAATAATTCATGGTCGTGGTTCCACCTCCCGTCATATAAATTTGATTTCCTTCACTTGCTGCTGTATTACCCCAAACAATACAATTATTGAATACTGGTGAGCAATTCTGATAATTCATCATTGCACCAGCATAACCGGTTGCTGTATTCATTGCAATAGTTGTGTTGTTAAATACTGGAGAGGAAGATGTTGAATTTTCTACTCCTGCTCCGTTAGAAGTTTTGTTAGCATAAATCAAACAATTTGTAACAATTGGAGATGCATTATAATTACAAATACCTCCCCCATATACTCCTCCGTTTGCAGTAAAAGTAATATTTGTTAATGAAGGTGATGCCGAAGAATTAAAAATACCCGGACCTCTATCGTGAGGTTCTGAACCATTTCCATTTCCTCCTCTTACCGTAAACCCGTTTAATACACTCGAGGAAGTTAAAGTGCTTGGATTGTAGATTACATGATAACAGTTTTCTGAATTATTAGATAGTGTAAGCGTCTCTCCGCTTCCACTTACAACATCATCTCCGTTTAAATCACCACTCAGAATTGTTTCGTTTACATCTCCAACTCCGAAATTTGTTCTTTCATTTATCGAAGTTTCTATTCCAACAAATCCACCGTAGATTCCAACTCCTTCAATCAATCTAAAATGACAGAATCGGGAACCTCCGCCTAAACCATAATCAGAACTTGGATTATATGTTCCTTTTGCCACCCAAACCTGATCTCCAGAAATAGCAAGATCAAGCGCAGATTGTAAAGAAGTAAAAGCATCAGTCCAACTGACTCCGGTATTTAATCCAATCGTATTAACATCCACATAAAATATTCCTTCGATTCTATATGGATCTGTTCCAGCTGTCCATTCATAAACACCCATATCTATGCTCGTATTCTGGATTCTGTCTTCTCCTCGAATATCATAAGATTCAGAGTTGTAGCTATTTTCTCCTGTGTTTACTGCCGGAGATTCACCAAATAGTCTAAAATCTTCGGCTGTAGCATCTACAAAAAGAGGATTGTCTAAAATGTTGTTATTTGTTGTTACAAATGTTCCATTTTCAAGAAAGACATCATTTGTGCTGTTATCATAACATGAATAATTAAGTGTTGTTCCACCACCACTGTTTGAAGCTATTTCATTTCCGTTTGTAGTTGCAGTATTACCAGATATGATTGAATTATTCAGAATAAGAGAAGAAGATGCTGATGACTGAAAACAGATTCCACCACCAATTCCTGGTGCTGTATTGTTGGCAATTGTAACATTGGTAAGCGTAGTTGTAAATGCTATTGATGATGAATATAGTTCAAGTCCGCCACCGTTTTGAGAACAAATATTATCTGCAAACAAAGCATTTGTTATATCAATTGAGGATGAGTGAGACGAAAAGGCACCACCATCGGAAGTTGAATGATTATTTGTGAAAATCGCATTAATAATATTCAGGTTTGCTGTGTAAGCATAAACTGCCCCAGCATTTGCAGAATAATTTTGATTGCAATAAATCTGGTTTAAAGCTGGAGAACCATTATGAACATAAATTCCACCACCACTACTAAATGATTTATTACTTATAAAAGAAACATTGGAAAAATTAGAAGTGCTATTATAAATGTACACAGCACCACCAATGTCATTTGCTGAATTCGCTTTGAATACCACATTTTGAATTGTTGGAGATGAAGAATAAAGATACATTCCCCCGGCTCTGTAATGAGGATTTCCAGCCGGATCAGTGGCATTTCCACCACTAATCGTAAAACCATCAATAACAGCAGAACTCGTCAGGTTCATTCCATCAGGATGATAAAAAACGTGATAACAATTGTCTTCGCCAGTTGTAGTTTGGTATCCGCCATTTGTCACATTAAAATTATCGTTACCGCTCAGGTCACCGCTAAGAATAGTTTCGTTTACTTCTTCCAAGCCATAATTGATTCTTTGGTTAATTTCTGTTTCTGTTCCTGCAAAACCACCATATATCTCAACTCCTTCTATCAATCGGAAATGGTAATAATGCGAGCCTCCACCCAAACCATAATCATAACTTGGATTGTAAGTACCTTTTGATACCCAAATCTGATCGCCAGTTTCAGCATCGTCAAGGGCTGATTGAAGCGATGTAAAAGCATTAGTCCAATCTGTGCCGTCGCTCTCGCCACTTGCAAGTAAATCAACATAAAATACATGGAAAACCGGATCAACTCCGTCTGTCCATTCATAAGCTCCCATATCTATCGTTGTATTCTGAATACGGATCTGTCCACGGATGTCGCTAGTCTCTGTATTAAAGCTGTTGTCTCCGGTATTTACGCAAGATGAAAATCCATTAATCCTCAGATCGCCGCCTGCCGGATCAATGAATATGGGATCTGAAGTGATGTTGTTATTTGTTGCAATGAAGGTGGAAGAACTTATTACAATATCGTTCGTGGAATTGGAATAGTTTGAATAATTCATGGTCGTGGTTCCACCTCCCGTCATATAAATTTGATTTCCGGAAACTGCTGTATTACCCCAAACAATACAATTATTGAATACTGGTGAGCAATTCTGATAATTCATCATTGCACCAGCATAACCGGTTGCTGTATTCATTGCAATAGTTGTGTTGTTAAATACTGGAGAGGAAGATGTTGAATTTTCTACTCCTGCTCCGTTAGAAGTTTTGTTAGCATAAATCAAACAATTTGTAACAATTGGAGATGCATTATAATTACAAATACCTCCCCCATATACTCCTCCGTTTGCAGTAAAAGTAATATTTGTTAATGAAGGTGATGCCGAAGAATTAAAAATACCCGGACCTCTATCGTGAGGTTCTGAACCATTTCCATTTCCTCCTCTTACCGTAAACCCGTTTAATACACTCGAGGAAGTTAAAGTGCTTGGATTGTAGATTACATGATAACAGTTTTCTGAATTATTAGATAGTGTAAGCGTCTCTCCGCTTCCACTTACAACATCATCTCCGTTTAAATCACCACTCAGAATTGTTTCGTTTACATCTCCAACTCCGAAATTTGTTCTTTCATTTATCGAAGTTTCTATTCCAACAAATCCACCGTAGATTCCAACTCCTTCAATCAATCTAAAATGACAGAATCGGGAACCTCCGCCTAAACCATAATCAGAACTTGGATTATATGTTCCTTTTGCCACCCAAACCTGATCTCCAGAAATAGCAAGATCAAGCGCAGATTGTAAAGAAGTAAAAGCATCAGTCCAACTGACTCCGGTATTTAATCCAATCGTATTAACATCCACATAAAATATTCCTTCGATTCTATATGGATCTGTTCCAGCTGTCCATTCATAAACACCCATATCTATGCTCGTATTCTGGATTCTGTCTTCTCCTCGAATATCATAAGATTCAGAGTTGTAGCTATTTTCTCCTGTGTTTACTGCCGGAGATTCACCAAATAGTCTAAAATCTTCGGCTGTAGCATCTACAAAAAGAGGATTGTCTAAAATGTTGTTATTTGTTGTTACAAATGTTCCATTTTCAAGAAAGACATCATTTGTGCTGTTATCATAACATGAATAATTAAGTGTTGTTCCACCACCACTGTTTGAAGCTATTTCATTTCCGTTTGTAGTTGCAGTATTACCAGATATGATTGAATTATTCAGAATAAGAGAAGAAGATGCTGATGACTGAAAACAGATTCCACCACCAATTCCTGGTGCTGTATTGTTGGCAATTGTAACATTGGTAAGCGTAGTTGTAAATGCTATTGATGATGAATATAGTTCAAGTCCGCCACCGTTTTGAGAACAAATATTATCTGCAAACAAAGCATTTGTTATATCAATTGAGGATGAGTGAGACGAAAAGGCACCACCATCGGAAGTTGAATGATTATTTGTGAAAATCGCATTAATAATATTCAGGTTTGCTGTGTAAGCATAAACTGCCCCAGCATTTGCAGAATAATTTTGATTGCAATAAATCTGGTTTAAAGCTGGAGAACCATTATGAACATAAATTCCACCACCACTACTAAATGATTTATTACTTATAAAAGAAACATTGGAAAAATTAGAAGTGCTATTATAAATGTACACAGCACCACCAATGTCATTTGCTGAATTCGCTTTGAATACCACATTTTGAATTGTTGGAGATGAAGAATAAAGATACATTCCCCCGGCTCTGTAATGAGGATTTCCAGCCGGATCAGTGGCATTTCCACCACTAATCGTAAAACCATCAATAACAGCAGAACTCGTCAGGTTCATTCCATCAGGATGATAAAAAACGTGATAACAATTGTCTTCGCCAGTTGTAGTTTGGTATCCGCCATTTGTCACATTAAAATCATCATTTCCATTCAAATCTCCGCTAAGAATAGTTTCGTTTTCTTCGCCGGTTCCGTAATTTGTTCTTTGAGTTGCGGAAATTTCAGTTCCTGCAAAACCACCGTATATTTCAACTCCTTCGATCAATCTATAATGATAAAATCGGGAAGTATTTGTTAAATCGTAAGCAGAACTGGGTTTGTATGTTCCTTTTGCTACCCATATCTTATCACCGGAAACAGCATTGTCAAGAGCTGATTGAAGCGAAATATAAGCATTAGTCCAGCTTGAGCCGTCGTTATTACCCATTGCTAGAATATCAACATAAAATACATGGAAAACTGGATCAACTCCGTCTGTCCATTCATAAGCTCCCATATCTATCGTTGCATTCTGAATACGGGCTTGTCCACGTATGTCGTAAGTTTCAGTATTAAAGCTGTTGTCTCCGGTATTCACGCAGGGAGAAAACCCGTTAATCCTCAGATCACCTAAGGTCGAGGGAGGTTCAAACGCGTCTGCAGGGTCAATGAACTGGGGATCACTATTGATGTTGCCAGTGCCGGAAAAAACACCACTTTCCTGCTGAACATCACTATAGCTTATGCTGATCCCGCTACCGTGAAAGCCGTATGGGTAGTTCCCCCACATAATACTGTTAGTCACATTGATTTCAGCACCCCAATATTCGGTTGCAAAAGCACCGCCACTTGATAAAACACGGTTCCCGCTAAAAGTAGTATTTGTAAGTGTAGCTATGGCGGATGAAACAAATAATCCACCACCATTACCCCCAGCGTTGTTTCTTAGAAACAGCCCGTTTGTCAGATTTACCGTACAATCTGTTTGAAAATATGCACCTCCACCATTATTATGTGCAGTATTCCCGATGAAAGATACATTAACAGCATTGACATTTATGTAACCTAAAGTAGCTAATCCACCGCCACTGTTCGTTGAAGGATCAGGCAGGAGTGAGTTTTCAATAAAGTCTACATCAGTCATCGTTAAACTTCCGTTACGGAACGAATAGATACCACCGCCCATATACGACTGGTTTTCGATGAAAGTGACATTTGTTAAAGTTGCATTTGCACCGTCGTGGAAATAAGCACCGCCTCCATATCCTCCATTTATGGTCATGTTGTTGCTGAAAATTACATCTTCGAAATAGGGACTTGCTTCATCACATGAATACCCCCCTCCAAAATATGCATGGTTATTGTTAAAAACGACATTAATTATGACTGGATTACCTCCAGAATAGTTAGTCATGCCACCGCCATAACCTGCCAAAACGGTATTTGATACCCTATTGCCATCGAACAATACATCTTCCACATGAGGGGATGAGTTGGTATTTAGCATCCCGCCACCATAGTTCTCTCCCTGATTACCCCAAACTTCCAGATTATAGTAACTTGGTGAGCTAAAATAGTTTAAAATTCCACCACCACCATAGTAGGTTGTAGCCGAGCCGGCAGTCACGATAAAGCCGTCCAGCCGTGCAGTGCTGTCCACACCATTGGGAGCAACTACCACATGATCAGCATTCAATCCAACTTGTTCAGACCAACTTTCGGTGATGAAATTGCCGTCAGTGTTCACATCGTCCTGCCCGATATCACCGCTCAGAATAGTTTTATTTGCTTGCCAGTCGCGCCCTGTTATCAACGTTTCTGTACCTACAAAACCGCCGTAAACTTCCACGCCTGTTTTAAGCGTGAAACTGCTCGTAGCGTAATAGACTCCTTCCGCCACCCAAATTTCATCATTTTCAGCTGCAGCATCAAGAGCTGATTGTAAAGAGGTATAGGCGTTTGACCAGCTTGTGCCGTTGTTTGATCCAGATGCACTGTGATCAACATAAATTGTTAGTGCTCCAATACTACTAACATTCAAGAGTAAAATCATTGTTACTATAAAACAAAATAAATACATTCTAGTTTTCATCTTTTTCTCCTTTTTCTCCTTTTTCTCTTTTTTCTCTTTTTTAAAAAATTATAGTTTTTGTAAACCAATATCAAAACCAAAAAGAAAATCATTTTAAAAAAATCTGTATTGAACAATATTTTTTTTGATTTCACCTAATGGTTGGCGTGTGCGGTGCTCTTCTTGCTTTTCTTGCAATCAGAGCACTGAAACTTTTGTTACAGGCATTTTTCACTTTTATACAAATTATTAATTTTCAAAAATAGATTTGCGACTAAATAAGCATTTTATTGCAAAACAAGGACTTACAAGAACAAGTAAAGCAAATACACATTAGCATCTAAATAAAAATCAAGCCCAAACTGGAACATATTTTGAATACCTTTTTGAATAATTTTCAGGATCATCAAGTTTGATTAAACCTTCATTCAAAGTGTCTCTAATAATTCTTGAAGAAGTTTCAGATTGATTTGGTGAAAGGGTAAATCGTTTTCTCAAACTTTCATTGGTCATTTTTTCATTGCTGACATATTTCAACCCGCAATGTTGATAACAAGCTCGAATTCTATCTCGCCTATCCATTGAGTTAGCTACATTCTATCAATCAATTGAAAATAATAATTGTGCAGGAATATCATATTTTTTTTCTGATGTAAGTTGAGATTTGTTTAATTCTATGCGTGATTTCATCTCAGAATTTGAGATACTATCATTCAATTTGATGTTTGACAATAGTGCTTCGTAGACAGCATTTCTATTATTTACGCTTCCACCCACGTGGTAAAAATGTTCTTTTGTAGTAATGAAACACTCTTTCCATACAGAAAATACATAATCGTTTGTTCTATATTTATTACTTAGCCAAGTTGAAAGAATGAATTGAGCATTTGAATTTATTAAACCTTTATTTAAGATAATTTCTTCTTTTTCAGACCAAGAATCAAAATAATCTACGTGCCTTCCAATATAAGGAGGATCAGAATAAATAAAGTCAGTAGAATTTATTTCTTTTAATGTTTCTTTAAAATCTTGGTTTTTAAATGTATAATCACCAAAGCTAATTATTTGAGAGATGTTTTCCACTTGATTTGTAATTTTTGTTATCAAGGCTTGAGCAAAACGATTAGGTTTTTTGCAAAAAGGAACATTAAATCCCCCTTTTTTATTGAATCTCATCATTCCGTTAAAACAAGAACGGCTTAAAAACAGAAAATCAAGTGGATTTTTTTCTGAATTAAATCTTTTACGGACTTCGTAGTAGTATTCTCCATTTGAAATTAAGAGTTTTTTACCTTCTTCAGTAAGAAATTTTCTTACTAATCCACTCGTTATTTCTCCAGACTGTAAAGCTTTGTAGAAAGTAATTAAATGGGGATTACTATCACAAAGCAGAGCTTTTTTAGGTTGTACATTAAAGGCAACTACTCCTGTTCCCATAAATGGTTCAACCCACCTTTCATATTTTAGAGTTTGCATATTTTTAGAAATCCAATCAACCAATTTGGTTTTGATTCCTTGTGATTTTATAGGAGGTACAAATACTTTCATTTTTTGTTTTTTCTTTTTGGTTTAGGTTTATTTATTAATACTATATCTTTTCCTGTGAATTCAAGAAACTCGGATAATTTTGTAAGTTTTTTATACTCTCCTTGGGAATTTGCTTTGGGAACTTGTAATACTCCCTGATTAATCCAGTAATCATCAAACACTTTTTCACCAAGATTTATAAAAACACCTTTTCCTTTTAGCAAATCGTTAATAAAATCAATACTCCCAATATTTGCAGTATTCCCACTACCACCTTTATCACTCGAAATCTTCCATTTTTCTTCTGCAAAAAACAATAAATCTGTGATTACAGAAGATATTTTATCTAATTCAGAAAATTTGAGTCTTTCTGTTTCATCAATATCTGTTGACTTTGCTCTTGTGTATAATATTCCTAAACAAATATGAGAAGCATATTCAGCATATGGATATTGAATGTTTTTGCTACTTGTTCGTACTCTGAAATATTCTCCGTGAGAACCAAGCGTAAAACCATTACAATGACCATTATAATCTTTTAATCTATATGTTGTTTTTATATCAACTGCAAATTTTATTGATTTATCGTCTTTTTTGACAAAAGAAAGGTCAGGATACCAATTCTGCTTTTCAGCTAAGACAAGATCATATCCATTAATTTCAGCAAATTCTTTGAATTTTGGAAACAGCTGTATTTCTAATATTTTCGATATAATTTTTGAATCTGATGAGATTGTGTAAATATTTTCATCTATATCAATAAAACCTTTAATACTCCATTCACCACTATTAGTTGATACATATTCAGTTAATGTTTTTGCAAATTTCTTTAGATTTTTAAGAAATTCTTTTTTTATTTTTCTCATCTGCTACCTCATTTTTTGTTACAAAATTTCTTTAGTAGTCTATGTCAATTTTTTCATTAATTTGAAACTTACAATTTCCTGAATTATTTTGATTTTCTTTGATTTTTTTCATTTTTCTTATGTAGCTAACGTTCGGCGTGCCACGTCATCTCGCCATGAGCATTTGATTTCGGTATTTCCG
>JAIORE010000059.1 GCA_021108315.1 Candidatus Cloacimonadota bacterium | reverse complement strand
CTATATTGTCAAGCTTTATTATGATCTAACTGCCTTTTATTTTAAATAGTTATGAGCTATTTGTTTTTGCGAAATCGTCAAATCTGCGTTAAAATAAAAAAAGGAATCCTTATCTTCTAACTTCTATTTTCTAATGCTTTTACCCTAATTTCCCCTAAATTCCTTTAAAATTGCACTTATCTCTTTTCTCTGTTTTTGATTTGTAGTTTTATCAAGCAATTTATGCAATTTCTTAATAGCAAATTTCTTAGATGCTTCATCTTTTGCAGAATTGAATAATATTTTTTCGGACAGTAATTCTCCTCTAAAAAGTGAATTTTTCTGCCCAATTTCCCAAGCTAATAGTAATCCTTCTTTTACAAAAGAATTAGCTTTTTCATATTTTTTCAAGAAAAACAATAATTCAGCTTTTGTAATCAAATACTCTGGTAAATTAGATTTGATAGATAGTTTTTTCGCAATAGAAATAGCTTTTTCAATATGCATAAGTCCTTTAACATAATCACTTTTTTTCAGATAGAGTAAGGCAATATTTTCAAAGGCAATTGAAATTTCTGCCTTATCTCCAATATTTTTTGCAATATTAAGTTGTTTTTCAAAACATTCTTGGGCAGACTCATAATCTTCTTTTTCAGTATAAATTTTTCCAATATTACTGTAAGCGGAAGATTTCCCTCTTCTATCATTAAGAACCTCTGTGATTTTCATCTGTTTTTTGAAATACAACATAGCTTTATCAAGATCACCTTTTTTACTATAAGCTTCTCCAATTTTTCCAAAAGTTGAAGCAATTCCTTTTTTATCACCAAGTCTCTCGATTAATTCTAGCTTTTCCAGATAGCACTGTATTGCTTTTTCATAATTATTTTGATATGAATAAACCAAACCCATATTCCCTTTCGCCAAAGAAATACTTCGTTCAAATTTCAATTCCTCAGCCACATTTAATTGTTTTTCAAAATATTGCAGGGCTTTTTTGTATTTTCCTTGATGCCTAAATACTACTCCCATATTTCCCAATACAATAGAAATTCCTCGTTTATCTCCAAGTTCTTCCATAATGTTTAACTGATTTTCATAACATTCCATCGCTTTATAATAATCACCCTTATCTTTATAAAAGATTCCCATATAACCGATTGCAACAGATGTTCTTCGTTTGTCTCCCAATTCTTCCTCAATTTTCAGAAGTTTGGAATAACATTCCATTGCTTGATTATTACTTCCCTGTTTATTATAAATAATTCCCATATTTGCATAAGCCATAGAGATTCCCGGCTTATCTTCGAGTTTCGTAGAAATTTCAAGTTTCTTCTCAAAACATTTCATCGCTTTCTCGTAATCACCTTGATTTTTATAAACCATTCCAATATACCCGATTGCATCAGAAACACCAAGTTTATTTCCAAGTTTTTCTTCGATCGTAAATTGTTCTTGAAAACATTTCATCGCTTTTTGATAATCTCCTTTTTGGGCAAAAACAATCCCCATTTTTCCAATTACTCTGGAAATTCCCTGTTTATCATCTAATTTTTCTGATAATTCCAATTTTTTCTGAAAATATTCCAGTGCTTGATTATGGTAACCTTTGATATACAATTGCGATCCAAAAGCTTCGAGTGAATCACTGATACATTTTTTATCGTCAATACTTTCGGATAATTTTAAAGCTTTCTCTATCGTTTTTTCAGATTCAGTCCATTTGCCGATTACTTGTAATATTTTACTTTTTGATAGAAGGATTTCAATGATTTCCGGTTTTGTTAGATAGATATCTGTTTTCTTTGCTTGGAGAATTTTTTCATAATAATTCAGAGCTAATTCATTTTGATAATTTAATTTAGCAAAATCTCCTGCTTTCTTCCAAAATTCAATTTTTTTAGGCTCAATATCCGCTTTTTCGTAATGATTTGCCAGAAAAAAATAATACTCTTTCTCATTATGAAATTTCTTTTCTACAAATTCTGCAATTAATTTATGAATTATTTTTCTATTGTAGTGAAGAAGTGTCTGATAAACAACATCGCAAGTAATTATATGCTTGAAAAAATATTTTTCAGCCGAATTATCCATTTTTTTATCTTTGATGATCCAACTGAGATCAATTAATTGTTTCAATTTCGGTTGAATTTCAGAATCATTATTCAAACCAAATTCAATCGCTTCTAAAATCAAGAGTAAAAAAGAATGCCCGATAACACTGGCTTTTTGTAATAATAACCTGGGATCTTCATCCATTTTATCAATTCGAGAAAGAATGAGATTATTTAGTGTGTCTGGAACTGTAATATCTGTGATATCCTTTTTGATACACCATTTATTATTGATATTTTCGATAATATTTTGATCAAACAATGAATGTATCCATTCTTCGATATAAAATGGATTTCCTTCAGATTTTTTCATCAATTCTTTAATTGAATTTTCGGGAATCTCCAGATTGCCCAGCATTGATTTAATTAATTGATTAGAGTTTTGTATTGTTAAGGGTTTCAATTTTATTTCATTGAATAAAGCGCGATATTCAAATTCTGGAATATTTACAAATTCATCACGATAGGTTAGTATGAAAAAAATATTTTTACACACATTTTGATTTCTTTTCTCTTCAATATTCAAGGCTGTTAATATCGTTCTAAAGGCATTTAAGGAAGCTTCATCAATCCAATGAAGATCTTCGAGGAGAATTATCAAAGGATAATTTTGCAGATTTGCAATTTTTGAGGTAGCTTCCAAAAAATAACGCAATGATAGTTGTATCTCGGCTTGCATCCTTTTTGGTTCGAGAATAATCTGTTGTTCATCGTAGGCGACCAAGCCCAAAAGTCCGGCGAGAAGAGGTTTGATCTTTGCAAAATTTATTAATTCAACTTCATTAAGGTTTGTTGAAATTTCTGCAAATTTATTTTCAAATTTTTCCTTAATATTTTTTTCAGAATCTGTTTCATTTATCTCAAAATAATTCTTTAATAATGATATCCAAAGAGTAAAAGGAGCTTGAGCATAAGATTTTGTATAACCTGCAATTCTTATTTTGGGAAAAATTTCTTTTGGAACGCTTCTCTTGATTCTTTTGGTAAACTCATAAGCGAGCCGTGATTTCCCAAGTCCTGCCGGACCTCTTAAACCCACAATAATCGGTTTATATTGCAGATCAATCTTACCGATTTGAAATTTGGAAGCAACAAAAAGTTTTTCTATATTTTTGACCTCTTTTTCTCTTCCCACATATTCAGGTTTGCGAATAAGTTTTGCTCTAGACCATCTTTCCACTCTTTTGGGTCGTAATCCATCAACTGTATAAACTTCGATAGGCTGTGATTTTCCTTTTACTCGTATTTTCCCTATTGATTTGAACTTGAATATATCAGCGACTAATCTTTTCGTTCCAACCGGAATCATAATTGAATTTAAAGGAGCATTACTTTCCATCCGAGCAGCCAAATTGACTGTATCTCCATAAACAGTAAAATCCCTTTCTCGCTGTAATCCAACTTTTCCAGTAGTAACCAATCCTGTATTTATGCCAATTCGTACATTTAATTCAATATCGTGTGAAATTAGAACTTCATTAACCTGTTTCAATTTACTCAGAATTTCCAATCCGCTCCTGATCGCTCTTTCCGTATCTGCTTCGGTGGTGACTCGGCTTCCATAAAAAGCCATAATTTTGTCACCTTCATATTGATTGATAAAACCACCGAATTTTATGATAACATTTGAAAATACTTTGAATATTTTGTCTATTATTCGTTTGAGAAGCTCAGAATGGAGTTTTTCGCTCATTGCAGTAAAGCCTTTGATGTCCAAAAAGAAAATAGTAACAACTCTATTTTCACCCTCTTCGAGTTTTAAAGTTGTTTCAGATACAGGATTTATTATTTGAGATAATTTGTTTAAATCATCTTCTAAAAAAGTTTGCCAATTTTCTTCAAACATCAATTCTCCTGATTATTTATCAGAACTTAAAATATTAATTTTCATTGTATCTAACTCGTGAAATCAAAAATCAAAAAGAAGAAACCACCCAACGAGTACAGAGGGAGTAAAAATAATGTGCTAAATAAATAAAAATAATTCCCAAAGTCAATCAAAATTATTAATATTTAAATTACAAATAACATTCTGTTTGGATATCGTGTCTTAATGTAAGATAATTAATCTGCAAAAAATTTGAAGCATTATTTGTTAACTAATTCATTTAGTACAAATTATATGCTATACACAACAATCTTGTTATAATTTAATTTTTCTTTAAGTAAAATCTTGACCTCAAAATACAAATTAACAAATTAACGAAAAAATAATATTAAGTAGGAGGACTTATGTCTGAAATGACTCAATCTTCGATCAAAGAACAATTGGATAGTATTCTAAAAATTCACACAAACGTGTTTGGTAATTTACCAAGAAAAGAGATGATAAAACATACCCTTGAAAACAAGGAAGCTCTCGTTTCTGCAAATGGAGCATTAGCTTTGTGGACTCCGGTAGAATCAACAGGAAGAAGCCCGAAAGATACTCTTATTGTCAAAAGAGAAAAAAGTGAAAAAAATATCGATTGGGATTCACCTAATAACATTCCTATTTCACCAGAGACATTTGATATGGTTTTGAACGATGCCTTTGAGGTTCTTAAAAATAAAGATAAACTATATTTTACCGATAGAGTTCTCGGAGCTGATCATTCTTACTCACTTCCCATCCGCACAATTAGCGACAAAGCTCAAGCAATGCTATTTACAGATAATATGTTCCGCGAAATTCATGATAATATTTCTAAGAGCCTTTTAATAGATAAAGAATTTATTTTGATAGCACTTCCCTATAATAAACTTGATAGAAAAAAATATGAAGGTCGTTTGAGAAAACTTCCTAATGGAAAAACCTCTAATATGGTTATTGGAATGGATTTAGACAGAAAAATCGGCATCGTTTTTGGTTCTGCTTATGGCGGAAGTGTGAAAAAATTGATGTTTACAGTTATGAACTATTATTTACCTGAAATAGGTGTATTACCATTACATTGTTCTGCAAATGAAGGTTCAAATGGTGACTGTGCACTTTTGTTAGGACTTTCCGGAACCGGAAAAACAACCCTTTCAGCTGACCAGAATCGAGCTCTTCTCGGTGATGATGAACATGGTTGGAATGATAATGGAATTGCCAATTTTGAGAATGGATGTTATGCAAAATTGATAAATCTTAAACAGGACAAAGAACCAGAAATTTTCAACGCTGTTTTTCATGATGATGATTATTTGAATCATGGAGTAATGATTGAAAATACGATGATGTATCCTGACGGTTCATTTGATGTTGATGATGAGAGACTTACTCCTAATTCAAGATCATCTTACCCACTTTATTTCTTAAAAAATATCAATAAAGCTTCAAAATCCGGTCATCCGAAGACAATATTATTTTTAACAGCAGATGCAAATTCAGTTCTACCTCCTATTGCCAAATTAAATTCTGAACAAGCAATGCTTTGGTTCTTAATGGGATATACAAGTAAATTAGCAGGAACAGAGACTGGAATTACAGAACCTGTTTCTACTTTCTCCAGATTCTTTGGTGAACCTTTTATGCCTAGAAATCCAGATGTTTACGCAAATCTTCTTGGTGAGAAACTAAAAAAGCATAATTCAAATGTATATTTAATTAACACTGGTTGGAGTGGAGGACCATATGGAGTAGGCTCCAGAATGGATATAAATCTCACTCGTTCTTTAGTAAATGCTGCTCTTTCAGGAAAAATGGAAGAGGTTGAATATATTGATGATAAAAGATTTCATATTTTAGTTCCCCAGACAATTCCTGGAGTAAATAGCAATATTTTGAATCCAAAAAACACTTGGAAAGATAAAGATGCATTTGAGATAAGAGCAGATAAATTAGCTCAGGAATTTTCTAATCACTTTGATAAAGCTTATGGAGGCAAAGGAATAGACAAATCTATTGAAGAGCAATGTCCGGGTAAATAGAAGAGAAAAAAATATTACCACCCCAGTTACAGTCATTCTTCCTTACGGGGCAAGCAAAGAGCACAGAGAACACACAGAACTTGTTCCCAGCCGACCAAAGGGAGACCTGCGAAGCTCATCCCCAGCTTGAGAACACAATAATTTAAGAAGTTCAAAACTTTGCGACTTAGCGTCTTTGCGGTGAGTCGCTTTTATTTTTTATTTTTCTCAAGTAAGGATTTTAATGAAACAACATATTTTAGATCAGGATAATGTAAGAAAATTACTGATCAAGCTTTCACTTCCAGCTACAATCGGAATGGTTGTGATGGCGACTTACAACCTCGTAGATACGATTTTTATTGGAAAAGGAGTTGGACCTCTCGGCATTGCTGGTCTATCAATTGTGTTTCCAGTTCAATTATTTGTTCTGGCAATCGGCTTGATGATTGGAATTGGGGGAGCTTCAGTAATCTCTCGAAGTTTGGGTGAAAAACGGATTGAAAGAGCGAAATTCGCTTTTGCCAACGTTATGATCTCAGTTTTTGTTCTTTCTACCTTGATCTGCTTGCTTGGTCAAATTTTTATTGATCCATTACTCAATATTTTTGGTGCTACTGAAGCTATTTTTCCCTTTGCAAAAGATTATATGCAGATTATTCTTTTCGGGACAATTCTGTTTTCTTTTGCAATGACTACAAATAATGTTCTTCGAGCAGAAGGAAAAGCAAAACTTGCTATGACCACAATGATAATTTCATCTCTTATGAATATTATTTTGGATTACATCTTCATTATTGTATTAGATTGGGGAATCAAAGGAGCAGCTTGGGCTACCGTTTCTGCACAATTCATATCTGCAACATTTATCATATTCTATATCCAATTCGGGAAAAATTTACTACATTTTGAACTGAAATATTTCAAACTTAAAATTGATATTCTTAAAGAAGTTTTTCAAATCGGAGTTTCTACATTTGCTCGTCACATCACAGATAGTCTTCTTTTTATTATTATCAATAACTCTTTGAAGCACTATGGAGCTGAAAATGCCATTGCAGCTTTTGGAATTATAAATCGTTTATTACGTTTTGTTTTTATGCCGATTTTTGGAGTAGCTCAAGGCGTTCAACCAATTGTAGGATTTAATTATGGAGCAAAGAGATTTGGCAGACTATTGCAAACTATCAAATGGGGATCAATATATTCAACAATGTTTTCCATTGGAGGATTTTTGCTTCTAATGTTTTTTCCAAATTTTTTAGTTCGAATGTTCACAGATGATCTTGAGCTAATCAAGCTTTCCGTTAATGCAATTAGATTAATGGTATTAGCTTTACCGATCATTGGTTTCCAGATCATCGGAACTGTCGTATTTCAATCAATTGGAAAAGCGTTTATTTCACTTGTTTTATCTATTGCGAGACAAATAATATTTTTGATTCCTCTTATATTAATTTTACCGAAATATTGGGATTTGAACGGTATTTGGATTGCTTCCCCAATTTCAGATACAATTTCAGCGATAATAACCATTATAATTTTATTCTGGCAGATAAAGATTTTTAAGAAATTGGCAAGATTGTATTAATTTTTCTGCCACAGACTTTCACGGACTAAGAAAAAAATATTTCACGTAAAGTGTGAGAACAAGTTATTTTTGATAAATTTGCTTGTCATCAAATAAAGAAAAATATTTTTATTCGTCGGAGGTAAAAATGAGAACAATACTACTTATACCGTTAATTTTATTGACATTAGGAGGATTTACAATGGAAGAAAAAAAAGAATTACCAAATTTTGACAAGTTATGGGATTATAATGATCCGGCAAAAACAGAAAAACAATTTCAGGAAATTTTGGATAATCTTGATGACAAAGATGAAAACTACCGTTTAGAACTTCTCACTCAATTAGCACGTACAAAAGGATTACAAAAAAAGTTTGAAGAAGCTCACAAAACTTTGGATATTGTGGAAAAATCATTAAATGATGACCGCAAAATTATTAAAATTAGATATTTGTTGGAACGAGGACGAGTTTTCAATTCTTCAGGGAAAAAATTGGGTGTAGCAAGATTTCTTTTTCTGCAAGCTTATGATTTCGGTAACGAGCATAAACTTGATTATTATACTCTTGATGCTGCTCATATGATGGGTATTGTTGAACCACCTAATACGCAATTGGATTGGAATCTAAAAGCTATTAAAATAGCAGAAGATTCTGAAGATAAAAGATTGAAAGGTTGGCTGGGACCGTTGTACAACAACACAGGTTGGTCATTTCATGATATAGGGAAATATGAAGAAGCTTTAGGATTATTTCAAAAAGGTTATGAATTTCGCTTAAAAATCAAAGATGAACAAGGTGCCAGAATTCAAAAGTGGACAATTGGACATGCCTTGCGTTCATTAGAAAGAATTGAAGAAGCATACAAAGTCCAAAAGGAACTTGAACAGGAGATAATTGAGAAAAAAATTGCCCAAGACGGATACAACTTTGAAGAACTTGGTGAATGTTTACTACTAATGACAAAAGCGGAAGAAGCCCAGAGATATTTCAAATTAGCTTACGAAAACCTTTCAAAAGATGAATGGCTTCAAGAAAATGAAGCTGAGAGACTTCTAAGATTAAAAAAATTAGCAGGATTGGAGGAAAAATGAAAAATTTATTATTAGTATTATTTATGGTTTGTTATGTAGTTGCATTTTCACAGACTTTGGAGATCACCGGAACAGGAAAATCTTTTTTCTTACAAGCATCTCCTGAAGAGAATTGGATCATTATTCAAGAAAGCAATGGTTTCAACATCTATACTGAGGATTTCCAGCTTGTAGATAACTTTAATGTAAATACCCCAATGCCTTCCCTATTTTACGTTTATGGAGTCGGACGTGATTTTGATGATGATGATAATATTGAGATTTTGTATCAGGCTTATGATAGCAACTATTATTCATCAGTTTATCTCAAAGATATTGAAACCGGTGAGGTTCAAGTTTCTTACACTGGAAATTCATCAAGTAATTACTTTGGATATACAACCGGATATCTATCTGGAGAGCGGATATTCTCCATTCAAAGGATGCAGAATAATGAATATAATGCCAGCTATACATATCGCTCTGGAGTACAATCTTATGCTACAGATGTGAATATTATTCATGATTTATCTCATTTGAATCCAAACTACCCCAACCCGTTCAATCCTTCTACTACTATTTCTTTTAAAATCTCGAGTCGAGTTTTAGGAAAAAACCCGACTCGAGATTTTAAGAATGCGAAAATTGATATTTACAATACAAAAGGTCAAAAAGTCCGTCAATATTCAATATTAAATAATCAATCTTCAATCTCTTGGGATGGGAAAAATGAAATTGGCAAAGCTATGCCTTCGGGAACATATTTTTACCAACTATCTGTGGATGGAAAAGCTGTTGATTCTAAGAAGATGTTGATGTTGAAGTGATTGATTTTAGGAAATAGTTTTTATAAAACTATTTGAACTGTTTTTCAAAGAACTCATCCTGCTGTCCTTCTCTTAAATCTAAGAGAAGGAACATAAGAAAAGCAGGACGAGAAAAAGCTGAAGTCATCCCTCGCCCTGCACTTAAATCTACTAAGAGATAAAATTATAGGAACAATGCATAATTTTAGTGCAGGGAGAGGGAATGAGGGAGAGTTTGAAGATTAAGGATTAAAAAATTGTTGCTATCTCGTTCCTTATCCTACCCTTCGCAAAATTTCTTTAAATAAATATATGTACATATTTTGTAACTGATAGCATTATAGGCATATAGTGAGATATTGTGTCTTTTTACGGAAAGATATAACTTCCTATATTGCAGG
>JAIORE010000368.1 GCA_021108315.1 Candidatus Cloacimonadota bacterium | reverse complement strand
AATATAGATTATTTGTCAAGCTTTTTATTAAAGTTAAATGCATAATATATTAAGAAGTTAATGCTTATATATGCCTTCTTTTATTAATCAACAGAATCATGTATTTGGGAGCTTTTTTTACTACATTTAAATCATTATATTAGTAAGAATTATCAGGTTTTTATTGACAATTTTTGCATTGAATCAAATTCATTTTTTATGAACGAAATAAAATTAGTTAATCAATTCTTATTGAATCAATACATAAATAAAAAAAATAGTGGTTATTTTAATGGAGCGGTAATCTATCTTGATATTGCCGGTTTTACAAAATTAACCTGCTCTTTGATGAAGACAAAATCTTATGGCTCTGAGATAGTTCACGAAATAATTACAAAATATTTTGGATATTCTACAAATCAGATCTATGAATCCGGTGGATTTATCACAAATTATGAAGGTGATGGATTTGTCGGAATTATTCCCTCTAAGGGAGATGATAAAAAGAATACTATTCACTCGGCAATTCAACTTTCCAATAGAATTATTAATTTTTTTAATCACAATTCAGAAATAAAAACAAAACTTGGATCATATCAATTGTCTGTTAGAATCGTAATTTCATTTGGTAGGATATACTGGGGAATTTCAGAAAATATTGAGCAGAATATTGGATATTTTTACGGATCAGTTATTTCAAATTTAAAAAAAGGAAAACAGTATTGTAACAAACAATCCCTACTTATTGATAATAAGTGTTTACAGAATGTTATTGAGTTTTCTGAAACTAAACAAATCAATGAAAAATGGAGTAATATCCAAATAAAATCTGAACAAAAGTCAGAAGTAAAAATCATAGATTATCAAAAATTTTCATCAGAAATTATAGATAAATTTTTGAATAAAAAGATCAAAAGAATTGGTTACATTGGTGAATTTCGAGAATTAATAACTTGTTTTGTAAAAATAAATAAAACAGAATTAAAATTATCTCTTTCTCAAATTATTTATAAGATTTATCTCTATAACGGTTATCTCAAAGATATTGAAATAACTGAAAGACATGGATTAATTCTGATCTACTTTGGAGCACCTGAAAGCCTCGAAAAAATGTTCTATTTAGCAATAAAATTTTGTTTGGATCTGCGTAAGCTATTTTGGGAAAAAATTTCTTTCAGTATGACTTCAGATACATCTTTTACTGGTTTTATCAATACAAAATTTTGTAAAGAATTTGTTGCAATTGGCAAAGCTATAAATCTTTCTGCAAGAATGATAAATGTTTCAAAAAAAAATCAAATATTATTGGATAGAAAAATATCTAAATATGTAAAGAACCAATTCATTATAAAAAAGCATTCAACAATAAATTTTAAAGGATATGATGAACCTGTTGAGTTATTTAACTTGTTAGATAATTTGCCACAAAAAGCAACAACTTATCAGAATATTATAGGAAGAAAAGATGAGCTAAATGAAATAAATAAATTTTTTACTAAATTCTATGATAAAAGAAGAATGAGTCTTGTAAAAATTTTTGGTGAAGCAGGAATCGGTAAAACTTATTTTATCAAACACTATAAAAATATTTCAAAAATAAAGACAATCTGGTTTGATTTTAATTGTGATTTTATTGTTCAAAAGAGTTTTAATTCACTTACGAAATTTTTCTTAGGATTTTTTGAACAGGACCCTCAAAATTCAATTAAGCAGAGAAATATTAAATTTGATTCAATCTATGATGACTTTTTAAAAAATACAGTTCAAAAAAAATATCTTGAAGAATTATCTACCTTAAAACCGGTTTTTGCAAATATAATTCATTTGAAAGAGAATCAACAATTTCAACAATTGAATCCCAACATCAAGTATTACAAAATAATGAGAAGTATTTCACTTTTTTTTATGCAATTCAGCTTGGAAAAACCGGTTGTATTATTCATTGATGATAGTCAATATTTAGATCAATCAACTCTTGAGTGGCTACATTTTTTTTCAAAGGAAGCATCATCATGTCCAATTATGATAATCTTATGCCAAAGAAATTTTTCCGAAAATAGTTTTCCAAATCTATCAATTTCATCTGAAAATCAATCTGAAATATTATTAAAACCTCTTAGTGAGGAAATTTCTCAAAAATTTATTCACGATTTACTTGGTAAAAGTGTTTATGAAAATGAATTAACAAAATTTATCTTAGACAATTCCAATGGAAATCCTTTTTTTATTGAGCAAATCATTAAATACTTTTTAGAACAAACAGATCTAAAGAATTCTGTGAATATTTCTTTAAATGTTTCTATTCCAACTTCAATAAAACTAATTATTATGGCACGAATTGATAGATTGTCAAAAAAATCTATTCAAGTTGTTAAAATTGCTTCTGTAATTGGCAACACTTTCTCAATTAAGTTATTGAATGATGTGATAAAAAATGAGTTTATTGAACTCAATCTGATATCGGCATTAGAAAATGATATAATTGTAAAACTTGATGATGAAAATTATGCTTTTAAGCACGCTTTGATAAGAGAAAGCATTTATAAAATGCAGCTTACAATTCAAATAAAAGCTATTCATCTATCAATTGCAAAATCTTATGAAAAATTGTATTCAAAGAATATTGAACTATTTGCCGAAGAATGCGGTTATCATTTTGAGAGAGCAGAATTGTTTGAAAAAGCCGGTGATTATTTCTTTAAAGTTGTTACAAAGAATCGAAATAATTTCCTTAATCAATCAGCAATAGATTCTTGTCTTAAAATATTGACTTTTAAAAATAAAATAAAGCGAAAACTGCTGCTTGATGTGATTTACAATTGTGCAAATTTATACATAGAAATTGGAAAATGGGGAAAAGGGTATCATCTCTTATTGAAACAAATTGCCATCGCAAAAAAAGATAATAACATTGAGAAAATAGGCGAAGCTCTATCATCATTGGGTTGGATAAAATATGTAAAAGGTGATTTTCATAATGCAATAAAATTTTATGATCAGGCTTTGGATATTTCGATTAGACATAATTTTGCAAAACTCAATTCAATTGTTTCAGGCAATAAATCCGTTGTTTTCTTTAGAACAAATGAATTTCAAAAAGCAGAAGAATTGTTAAAAATTAAAATTGAAAAAGATTTAAAACATAATTTTGAAAATGGTTTACTAACTGCATATTGTCATTTGGCAACTATGCATCTTGTGAAAACAGAGTATGAGAAAGCAAAAGAGTTCTTCTTTCTTACCCTTGAAATCGCTAAAAAAAACCAAAAAAATAATTTCTTGTCAGCAGTTTACGGAAGTTTAGGAATTATTTTTAAAAATGAAAAAAATTATTCAAAATCATTGGAATATTATTTAAATGATATAAAATTCTGCCAAGAAGGTGGTAATTTGCATAAACTTTCAGTGAATTATGGAAACATTGCCCAAGTCTACTTGATACAGAATAATTTTTCCGAAGCAGAAAAATATACTCAAAAAAAGCTAGAAATTTCCAAAGAATTGGGTTATGTAAAAGGAATGATCAGATCTTATGTGACATTTTGTGACATTGAAACAAAGAAACTGAATATATTATCAGCTCTTGATCTTTTGTATAAAGCAAAAGATATTGTAAATTCTGATATCAACGAGCACATTTTTATCCTTTTCAAAATTGCTTATTTGTTAGAATATCAAGAAAAAAACAGAGAATCAATCGCTATCTATAACAAAATTTTGAAATTATCACAAAAAATTAATAATTCATATTACATTGCTGATTGCTATTTTAATATGGCAAATGCTGAATCTAAAATTGGAATATCTTCTAAAGCAGAAGAACATTTTCGAATAGCATTAGAAATTTCAAAAAAGAATAAGTTTTTTAACATTTTGAGATTAGCACTAACCTCATATTTAAGATTTTTGTTTATACAAAGGAAAATAGAGACAATTGAAAATTTGATAATAGATTTTAATTTGAAAAAAGAGATAAATAATTCACAATTTGATATCGAAATTGAATTTGCAAAATTGTGTTTAAAATATTATAAAAATTTTAATTCAAATGATAGAAATAAAATATTGTCAGAAATTTTGGATATAATTAAAAAATCCTCAGAGAAATTCAAACAAATTGATAGATTATATTTTCTAATCGAATGCAACATATTAACAAAAAGTTATCCGAATTATTTTGAAGAGATTGCAAAATTAAAAAAGACAATATTGCATATCAAAGAAAAAGATTTAGAATTAGCAGAAATTTCGCAATATAGAAAAATTAATAATTATCTTAACAAACTATAGCTCTTAAACCATAATTATGGTTTTAATACCATAAATTCTTTGTTTATCAAATAATTTTCAATGATTTTAACAGCCTGTATAATAGTAATTTATCTCTTTAAATAAATCATCCGCCATTTGGCATACAAGTAGCATATACTATATTAAAATAAACTTGGAGGTTATTATGATGAAGATTAACAATTTTTTACTATTTATTGTGCTGATAATGTTCAGCAATCATCTATTCTCAAAATCGGTAAATATCGAAACTGTTAAAAATGGGGCAAAATTTTTTTTAAATGAAAGGTCTGCAAAAATAGATATTAATTACAAAATAAAAGAAATTATTACAGAAAAACATCAAGATGAAATTGTTTTTTATATTGTAACTTTTACTCCCAAGGGATTTGTACTTGTTTCTGCAGATGATTGTGTTAAGCCTATTTTAGGTTATTCTGATGAAAATGAATATTCCCAAAAGAATCAACCACCTGCCTTTAACTTCTATATAATTAAAAGATTTAAACAACAGATTTATGCAGCAATAAAGAGCAAAAATTCACCTGATAAATCAATAATAAAAGAATGGGAAAAATTCAAAGTTGATCTATTTTCTTCTCATCCTAGAGACTATCGATATGTAAGCCCGTTATTATCAACAACTTGGGGTCAGGCATGGCCTTATAACGCTCATTGTCCTGCCGATACAAGTGCTCCTGACGGTTATAATGATCATGTTCCTGTTGGTTGTGTTGCAACTGCTATGGCACAAGTATTAAATTACTGGGAACATCCCTGGCATGGGCTAGGAAATCATAGTTATACTCATAGCAATTATGGTCTTCAATCTGCAGATTTTGAAAACACTGTGTACAACTTTGATAATATGTATGATTCTGTTTTATTATAT
Organism: Candidatus Cloacimonadota bacterium; assembly: GCA_021108315.1. Lineage (GTDB taxonomy): Bacteria > Cloacimonadota > Cloacimonadia > Cloacimonadales > TCS61 > JAIORE01. The sequence continues at coordinate 4,665 of JAIORE010000368.1, read as the reverse complement.
TCAGTTGATGTAGCAAATTTAATGTATCATTGTGCTGTATCGGTAGAGATGGATTTTGGTCCGGAAGGCTCAGGTGCTTGGTATTGGGCAGAAGACTCAGTACCTAATGCACTAAAGGACTACTTTTATTTTGATAGCGGTACTCATGAAATTGTCCGTTCTTCACATCCAATTTCTTGGTCGGATAGAATGCGAAATAATTTAGATGATCATTTTCCTGTTATTTATGGTGCGATTGATAATGTAGTAGGTCCTGATAATCCAGGTCATGCTTGGGTATTAGACGGTTATACTACCGATGATTTTTTTCATTGCAACTGGGGTTGGAGCGGTAATCATGATGGATGGTTTTCAATAGATGATTTTTCACCCGGGAATGGTGATACTTATGATGTTCAAGAACATGCTTGTGTGAGAACTTGTCCCAAAGAAGTACATGTAAACGGGACTTGGACTCTTCCTGAAAGTCCTTATATCATCGACTATAATCATTTCATTGATGTTGGAGAGACATTAACAATTGATCCTGGCGTGGAAATCCAATTTTCCGGTAGATATAAGTTTCAAGTAAACGGAACATTAATCGCCGAAGGCACTCCTGCGGATTCTATTCACTTCGATGCGGATAATATAGTAATTGGTTGGAAAGGCGTTAGGATTATTGATACAAATGATACAAGAGCGGATACATCTTTTTTTAGATATTGTTCATTTAAACACGGAATAGCAAAGATGGGAATGGATTTAGAGGAAACCTTCGGAGGAGCTTTATATTGTGAAAATTCTTCGGCAGTAAAATTAGATAATTGCCTTTTTGCATGGAATTTTGCTGCTCAATCCGGTGGGGCAATTTGTTTAATGGACACCTCAAATATAGTTATTAAAAATACGAGAATTTTTGATAATACTGCCCTATCTCAAGGAGGAGGAATAAATTGCGAAAATTCGAATCTTGTCCTTGAAAATGTAGAGTTTCAATCTAATCGAAGTTTTTACACAAGCGGAGGAGGAATGTTTTGTAAGGAATCTGATCTTTTATTATCGGATGTATATTTTTCATATAATTCTGCTAATTTCGGAGCGGGATTATGCTGCCGTACAAATTCTACTGCATCATTAAATAATGTAATATTTAGTTGCAACACTGCCTTATGTGTTGGTGGGGCAATGATATCAGAATTCAATACAAATATAGTGATGGATAGTGTAGAGGTGAGAAATAACTCTGCCGGCGGGGATGCAGGAGGAATCTTTTTTCACGGAGGAAATCAGATTCTCACAAATTGCCAAATCTATGATAATGAATCAGGTGAAAATGGCGGTGGGTTTTTCTGCACAGTTGAATCTAATTTAACTTTATCCAATTCTATAATGTACAGAAACGAAGCTGCAAATTCAGGAGGGGCATTCTATATTGAAAATGCTACGGGTATCATCATTGATAAAGTTACAATTGCTAATCATCAAGCTACATCAGGAGCAGGATTTTATTTAGATAATTCTCCCCTAACGATTACAAACTCAGTTGTCTGGAACGATTTATCCGAAGAAGCTGATATCTCTCTGAACAATGGCAGTACGGTTGTAGCAAATTATTGTGATTTGCAAGGAGCAGCAGACGAAACTTGGTTTCAAATCAATTGTATTGATGAAAATCCACTATTTCAAAGCAGCGATCTTGATTTATACTATTATCTATGGAATGATTATCCTTTACCCGATGGAGGAAAATCTCCTTGTATAGATGCCGGAGACCCTTCTTCGTCAGTTGATCCGGATGGGACAACTACTGATATCGGATACTACTATTATCATCAAGAATTTACAACTCTATCCGGTGGAAATATCTTAGGAATTTTAAGCTCAGTTAATAGTCCTTATTACATTAATGGAGATCTATTAGTTCCCAGCGGAGATCAGCTCACTATTGAAGAAGGTGTAAGCATTATTTTTAACGGTCATTACAAATTTGAAGTAAATGGATCTTTGCTGGCACTTGGAACTGATTTTAATCGAATTAACATTACTGCAAAAGATACTTTATCAGGATTTAAAGGATTAAGATTCAAAAATACTACCGGACAAGATTCTTCAATTGTTACCTTTTGCAGAATCACTTTTGGCAATGCCGAAGGAGGTTATCACAGTGGTAATGGTGGCGGATTATATTTTTACTCATCGAATAATGTACGAATTGAGAATTGTTTGATCAATAAAAACATAGCTCAGGGAAAAGGTGGTGGAATTTATTTTGGAGAAACCGGTAAACCTATTTTTAAAAATAATATTATCAGAGATAATTCTTCCCATGTTGGAGGAGGATTTATGTGTGAATACACCAATAATGAACTTGTTATCCAAAATTGCCTTGTAGAAAACAATTCTGCGAATTATGGCGGTGGAGTATATTTAACATCAGCTCATCCCGTTTTCAAGGGAACTACATTCAAAAATAATTATGCTTCTAAATTTGGAGGTGGATTTTATTTTTACATTTTTCCTCAGCCAACCTTTGATAGTTCCAATAGATGTAATATTTATAATAATACGGCAAAATTGGAAGGATTGGATCTCTTTTCCGATGGCTCTTATAGTTTAGATCTGGATGTTTTTGTTGATACTTTTACCGTTATGCAATCATCTGAATATTTTGCTTATCCATACAGCAACTACAATTTCGATGTTTTAAACGGATATATAACCCAAGCTAATGCAAACCTCTATGTATCACCAACCGGTTCTGACGAAAATAGCGGATTGAATTACGGTGAATCACTGCGGACAATTACTTATGCTCTTAAAAAAATCAATCCGGAAGAGGCAAGAACACCACTAACGATCAACCTTGATGATGGTACTTATTCAGAATCAGGAAGCGGAGAAATATTTCCGTTAAATTGCCGTGATAACGTTGATATCAAAGGTGAAAATAGAAATAATACTCAAATTGATGGAGAGGATATTAATCAGATGCTCTACGGTTATTATGATAACAATTTTTCCTTCTCAAGATTAACTTTCAAAAATGGTTTTGGTGATGAGGGTGGTGCCGGATATTTTACTTATTCAAGCCCCGAATTTACTGATCTCATTTTCAGAAACAACCAAGCCGAAGATAATGGTGGAGCAATCAGTTTTTATATAGATTGCAATGCTTACTGCAATGATATTTTGATTGATGAAAACGATTGTACATTTTATGGTGGTGGGTTATACAGCTATCAATCTGATTACATATTGGAAAATTCAACTATTACCAATAATAGTTCAGCATGTGGGGCTGGAATTTCAATAAATTACAATTCTAATCCTACTCTTGAAAATTTGAATATTTTGTTTAATAATGCGGTTTCAGGTGGTGGTTATCAAGCCTCTGGTGGTGGAATTTACATTTCTTCATCCGATCCGGAAATAACAAATACGGAGATATTAACAAATTCATCAACATATCAAGGTGGTGGAGTATATATTTCTGGTGGTTCACCGGTATTTGAAGATGTGAAAATTTCTGGAAATACTGCAGGGGCAAATGGCGGTGGAATTTTAGCTTACAACGATGATTCCGCTTACTTCAATCAGATAGAAATATCACACAATTCCTCACAACGCGGTGGTGGTTTGTACCTCTATGGATCGAATAATACAGGATTTTATAATACATTAGTTTTTAATAATACAGCATCTGATTTTTCCGGCGGAGCATTCTATCTCTTTAATTCTGATTCAAAAATTATAAATTCTACGATCACTTCAAATAGTGCTGACTTAGATGATGGTGGAGGTATTTACAATTACAATTCCACTACGGAAATAATTAATTCGATATTTTATGACAACTCTCCTCATGAAATTTTTCTTTATTCCGGTTCGATAGTTGCAGAATATTCGCTTTTTGGTGGAGGAAGTGGGGAAAGCTGGTTTGGGACGGGATGTATTGATGCTGATCCGTCTTTTGTGAATCCCGGTTCTAATAATTATCGTTTAGCAGAAACATCATTATGCATCAATGCCGGAAAGCCTGATACAACCGGTCTTAATTTTCCTGAATATGATTTTTATGATAATATCAGAATTGTGGATGGGATAATTGACATGGGAATCTCTGAATATCAAGGAGCATTTATTTCCGCTCCTGAAAATATTTCGATCATAATTACAGATGAATATGTTCAAATAAACTGGGATCCTGTTCAGGGAGCTACTGAATATAAAATTTATTCTTCAAATAATCCATATTCGGAATTTACAGAAGATTTATCCGGAACTTTTGCTGGAAATAGCTGGCAAACCATTATACCAGAGTCAACAACCTATTATTATGTAACAGCATTGAATTTTAGCAAAAACTCAGCAACAAAGATTTACGGAAAAAATAAGCAACATAATAGAAAATCAAATTGTAATCCAAGTATTTCCAATCGGGAAAAATTTAAAAAAATTATTGTTAAGTCAAATATCAAATGACGGATGACAGAATGTATCACAAGCAATCCTGCTTGTGCAAGGAACTACTCGAAATAGTACAATTGATATTGGAGCTTATGAATATTGGGGTTGTAACGGTGTAAATCCTGCTAATCCAGAATTGAAATCGGTTTACATCAGAATGGGTGTAATACAAAAAAGTAATAATCATAAGCAATAGATTAAATTTAAAAATAACTG
>JAIORE010000042.1 GCA_021108315.1 Candidatus Cloacimonadota bacterium | reverse complement strand
TATAATTAAATTACGTCTATGATGATTTTGAATTCCTTTATATATCAGGCAGTTACAACATGTGGTGGTAAAGATGGGTTTAATGAAATATACATCAAAATGCTTACTACAATGAATAATCCTATACTCCCAACCAATAAAGCAAAATCCTGCAATTGGATTAGAGTGAAAATAAATCCGTAAAGAACAAAAATTATTCCGGAAAGCATCATTGCAAATTTCTTATTTTTAAAAATAGCATTTGAATAAAAACCAAGCAGAAAAATGATTGATAGAGATGATATCCAATAACTGAGATTGAAGGAAATATGTTCCGATAAAGAAAGAAGTAAACTATAAAAAATAGTAAGTGCCAAGCCGATTAGAATATATTGAATTGGGTGAATATTAACTTTATTAATGGTAGAAGTTGAAAAGAATGCCATAAAAGTGAGTGCAATAAATAAAAGTGCGTATTTTACAGTTCGTTCCGACTTTTGATAATGATCAACCGGAATGTATAAGCTCACTCCAAAGTTATATGAATTTAGAAGTTGCTCTCCAATAAGCCCGGATTTATAAACTTGCGGAATCGGTCTGTTCAAGTGTAGAACTTCCCAGTTTGCTTCAAAACCAGAATCACTTACCATTCTCATATCAGGTAAAAAATTTCCAGCAAAACTGGGATCTTTCCATGTTGAAGTTAGTTTGACTTTTGTTTTTTCACCAAGTGGAGTGAAAAAAAGTTTTGAACTACCATCAAATCTTAGATTAAAATCAAAATTCCAGGCATCTTTATCGTTATCCAAAATTAAAGATGTTTTTACACTTTCCGAAATTCCTGTTTTTCCTTCATATCCTGCTGAAAAAAGATATTCCTTCTCATCAAAGATCATATTTACTTCATCTTGAAGACTTCTGAAATCAGAAATTTTAAAAGAAACTTCAGCTTTATCCCAAATAACATCTTTATCCTTTATTCCATGTTCAGAAAAAAAAGGTTCTACAAAATTTCCTTTTGTATTGATCTCTGCTTGGTAGACAATCACTTTGAAAATTCCTCGATATCGCTCCTCCGGAATTATTTTTCCAGAAAAATTTAATTTCTCAGGAAGTACATTAAGATATTGTACTTTTTTCTTAATATCGTATTTTTTTGTTTCACTGTTGAATATTTCATACTCTTTGTAATATGGAATTGTCAAAAATGGTCCGGTTATAGTTTGTTCTTTTCCCCATTTTGAACTAACTTCATTAAATGCTTCGTCTCTTCGTGCTTTTCTTTCTCTGATAAGTGTTTTTATTGAACTGATGGGTATCATCAAAAATAAAATCATTATAAAAAGTACTACAAGTTTTATAGATAATGAATCTCTAATTTTTTTTCTTATTGGTTTTATTCTGTTTTTTTCTTTATTCAATTTTCCTCCTAATGAAAATTTCTTTGTATTCAACAAATCTCTAATTTGTTCTTCAGCTCTTAATAACCTCTAAATTTATTTGAATGATACATTATTAGATGTGATCTCTATGCAGAAATCAACTTTAAATGAGAAATGCTTTTTATGTTAAAGAAAATTGTTTTATAATAAAAAACAGAAAATAGTTTAATGATTTAGAAAAACAAATAATATTAAAATCTTTAAAGCATTTACAAAAGGAATTCTAAAAAAAAATACTTAACTTAACTACATTTTCCATTTTATTAAAGCATCTAACAAATCTGTTTTCATAATAAAACGTTGCTCAGAAGGATATTTGCCCTCCTTTTTTATATGAATCAATCCAAATCTATATAGAAATCTCTCAAATGTTCTAATGTAATAGCATTTATCAAATTGTTTCCTTTTTGTAGAATATGTGTTGTTGGAAAAATCATTAATAGTAGTTGGGAAAGCTCTAAGAAATTTATCTGAATAAAATTTAACCTCTCGCTGTTTATCTCCATATTTCTGAACTAAAAACATGGAAAAACCAAAACCATTTTGAATAATTAATGATTCAGGATAATAATCAAAATATCCCCAGTTGAACTTTTTTATATAAGATAAAAAAATATCCCTATAAATTGAATATGAACTATTTAAAGATAGCTTTTTTGTACATTTTTTTGTCAAAAATTTTTTCCCATGATTTTTTTTTGTAAAACCAGCAAATGCTGTCAAGAAATTGATAAGTCTAATATGTAATGATTCTTCCTCTGACCTAATTGGATTCTTCTCAAGATAGGTTCTGCTTTTATCATCTGAAAAATTTTCAAAGAGGAATTCTGTACAGAATTTTCTTGGTAAATTACCTTTTTGAGTTAATTTTAATGGTTCTTCTTTCTTTAATTTAATCAAATATTTTATTAAATGATTAATAAATTCTACTTTTGAAATGATTTTTTCATTAATTTCTTTTGTTAATATCAAAGGGGATTTTTTTTCATCAAATGTTGAATAGAGAAGACCATGCATATTTTGAGGAGAAAAATCCTCAAAATCAACTTCTAAATATTTATTATTGAATAACATAGTTATTCACCTCATTTTAATAATATTGTAATTAAGATATTTTTTTGTATTTTAGAACAGTATCAATATTTCTGTCAAATAATATCTCAATAATAAGTTATTGACGAATAATATCAAAAATATTTTCTGGAATAAAGTGAGAATAGCTCAGTTGGTAGAGCATCAGCTTCCCAAGCTGAGGGTCGCGGGTTCGAATCCCGTTGCTCGCTCCATTTTTATTATTAATTGCAAATCCCGAGTCAAGTTTTGCGATAATAGTTCTTCAATAATCGCTTTGGATATTGCTTATTTTGAAATAATTTATAATTTTTACAGAATATACAAAACCCGACTCGAGATTTGCAATTACCATATTTCAACTTTATCTTGACCGTATTTTCTCTATAAAAATTTTAAACTCAAATGATTTGCTGAAGTGGTGAAATTGGTAGACACGCTAGGTTCAGGGTCTAGTGGGCAATAGCCTGTAGGGGTTCGAGTCCCCTCTTCAGCACCATTTTTTTCAATTAGAAATTTTAAATGAGAAATTCTAAATTGGAAAAAAACAATAATCTCAGAACTTTAATCAAATTCAAAAAAATATCCCACTATTCTTGACATAATGAATTCTAATTCATTTTTATGTTTTTAAGGAATTTAATATGAAAAAAAATAAGCAACAATTAAAAAAACAGATCCAAAAAAGAAGTGCAATTATTGATGCCGCGATCAAAACATTTTCTCTCAAAGGCTTTCATCAAACAAAAATTAGTGAGATAGCAAAGCATGCGGAAGTTGCTGATGGAACAGTTTATCTATATTTTAAAAACAAAGATGAACTGCTAATGGTTGCTTTTGATGAAATAATTAATGAAAAATTAAATATCATCAAATCTAAAATAGATACTGATACAACATCGCTTAGAAAACTATTACATTTCTTTAAACTTCACGTAAAATTATTTACAGAAGAACCTCATCTTGCCAGATTTTTATCAATTGAACTTAGACAGAGTTCAGAATTTTATCAAAAATACCCGGAATTTAAACCTTTGGAAAAATATACTAACTTTTTGGAAAAACTTTGCCAAGATACCATTCAGGAAGGAAATATTAAACCATTTGATACAAAAGCACTTGCCATAATATTTTACGGAACAATGGATTTTTTACTATTAGAATGGGCTACAGGAAATCAAAATTTTTCTCTATCAAAAATGGAAAAAAAGATTGTGGATATTCTTACTAATGGTTTGAGAATTTACTCTTCATAATCATCATTTTACAAACTATATTCCTAAAAATTTTAGCCGCTGATATTCGCTGATAAAGACAGATCAAAAAAAATAAAGTATTGTTTCTTTTTCTTGTCTTTTCATTTAACATTTATAATTTCTCATTTCTAATTTTTTAGAATTTTCCATAAATCTTTGTACCACAATTTCTACAAGTACCATTTATGATATAATTGTTTAAGATGTATCTTCTTTCTATCAATATTTTGTGACAGTTAGGACATTTAGTATTATTATCAAAATAAATATTTCCGAGATAAACAAAGTTCAATTTTTTTGTGGCAAGTTCATAAATTTCATACAATAATCTCTCTGATGTTGGCGATTCGGACATTAAATAATTGGGATAATATTTTGAGAAATGTATTGGAATATTTTTATTTAGGTTTGCTATAAAATCTACTAATTTTCCAATATTTTCAAGTGAATCATTCTGATTTGTTATTACTAAGTTGGTAATTTCTAGATGGGTTGATTTAGAAGCAATTTCAATAGTTTTTAAAACAGGTTTCAATTCTCCACCACAAATATTTTCATAAAAATCTTCATCCATAGATTTCAGGTCAATATTCATTGCATCAATGTAAGGTAACAGTTTTAAAAGAGGCTTTTCGTTTATAAAACCATTGGTTACCAAAACAGTTTTAATATCATTTTCTTTTAAAAATTCCGAACATTCTAAAATGAATTCATACCAAGTAACTGGTTCTGTATAGGTGAAAGCGACCATTTCAAGATTATTTTTTAGGCATATATCGAAAACTTGTTCTTTTGTGATAGTTATCGTTTTTACTTCAAGTTGGCTAATATTATAATTTTGGCAAAATTTACAAGTAAGATTGCAGGAATTGCAACCAAGCGAAAGAATTTTGTTTCCCGGATAAAAATGATACAAAGGTTTTTTCTCAATCGGATCAATGCTTATCGTAACTGTTTGTTGATAATTCAGAGAAAATAATTTCCCTTCGATATTCTTTCGAGCACGACAAATCCCCATTTCTCCAACCGGAATCAGGCAATATTTTGGACATAGCTTGCATTGTACTTTTTGATTAGGAAGTTTATTATAAAATTGCGCTTCAATCATCATAACTCTATTAAATCAAGATTCTTTTTCAAACTATCAGAATTTTGCGATAAAACAGATTTAGCATTTTCACCTAACAATTTACGATAAGCTGGATCTTTATAAATTTTAATGATATTCTTTTTAATATCTTCGATTGTGGAGATAATAATTCCACCATTTTCTTGCAGTTTTTTTACAGAATCCGTACAAGAGGAAAAATATTTTCCCATAACAATAGCATTGTGATAAAAAGCCGGTTCGAGTGGATTGTGCCCACCAAAATCATAAAAACTGCCACCAACAAGGGAAATATCGGAAACAGCATAAGCTTGCGTTAAAATCCCCATTTCATCAATAATTAGAGTGGAAAAGTCATTTTTTATGTTTGAATACAGGCAATAATTGTGATCTTGAAAAACTGAAATTATTTCAACAAGTCGATTCAAATGTCTTGGGCAAATGATGATTTTCAAATTTGCAATCTTCGATTTGAGAATAGGGAAGAGGTTCAAGAGAATTTTCTCTTCTTCCTGACGGGAACTTCCAAAAACAATAACAAAATCCTCATCATTTAAATTCCATTTATTGCGAACATCTTTTCTATTAAAAGAAGGAAGTGAAACACTATATTTCAAATTTTTAGTAATACTTACATTTTCGAAATCCAATTCACGATAATGTTTCAAATCAATTTCGGATTGAACACCAACCTTTTTTATTGCCTTGAACAGCTTTCTCCAAAAGAAAAGTGAATTTTTATATGATTTAAAAGATTTCTTGGTAATTCTACCATTAACAATATAAATTGGAATATTATACAATTGTGCAAAATGTAAAAGATTAGGCCAAAACTCAGTTTCTAAGATAATTATGGCAACCGGATCAATTCTCTTTAGCAGATTTTTTATGAGAAAATTTAGATCAAGAGGATATAAAAATACTGGGAATTTAGGAAAAGTTCTTTTCGCTGTTTCCAAGCCAGTTCTCGTCATTGTAGAAACTACGATTTGATTATTGGGGAATTTTAGGGAAATTTGGGGAATAAACTCAACCGCTGCATTAATTTCACCAACAGAAGCACCGTGAATCCAGATTGATTTTTTCTGAATTGGCACATCAATAACGGATCTTGCTAAAATCTCTTTTCTCTTAAAAATAAATAAGAAAGGAAAAAGTACAAAATATAGAAAATTGACAATCAGATTATAGAATCGCATTAGATTTCTTGCAAATAAATATCATCTGAAACTGAGATAATTCTTACTTTAATAGCATCTGCCAAGCGATATGTTTTTTTTGTATTTTTGCAAACCAACGTCATTGATTTTCGATTAAAATCATAGTGCATATTTCTTTTTTCAGTTAATGAAATTAAGCCGGACGCTGGGAATTTATCCAATTCTACAAATAGGGAAGAGGAGTTCATACCGGATACAACTCCTAAGAAATCTTCGCTTACAAATTGTTTCATAAATTGAAGCTTAAATCTAATCTCAATCTCTCTTTCTGCTTCATTGGCTATCAGCTCTTTTTTAGAAGATATTTTAGCAAAATCGGCAAGCTTCTTTTTCCCGAAAATTTCTCGTTTGTGTCTGATTTTAAATTTTAATTGATGATGAACAATGAGATCACAAAGCCTTCTAATGGGAGATGTGAAGTGGGTATAATTCTGCAAACCTAATCCAAAATGTCCAATATTTACAATTGAATATTGAGCTTTTTTCATTTTTCTTAGAAAAATTTTATCAAAAATTCTATGATATTTTTCGTCCATATTTAGAAGAATATTTTGTAATTGAGTATTAGGATTATCATTTTTTTTGAACTCGATATTGTAAAATTTTGCCAGTTTTTGAAGTTCCATCATTTCAAGTTCATCCGGTTTTCCGTGAATCCGATAAATTGTAGTAGAATTTGAAAGCGTTTTAGCAACATATTCATTTGCCAAGAGCATAAAATTCTCAATCAATTTATGAGATGCCGTTTCTTCTTCACGAACTATATCTACCAATTTCCCTTCATCATCATAAATGAACTGATTGTCCGGCAGATTAAAAAAGATATAACCTTCTTTAATTCTCTTTTCGGAAAGTTTTGCAGAAATCACTTTCATATCGTTTAAAATATTGCCTAAATTCTCATCAAAATTTTCACTATTTCCTGCAAAAAAGTCATCAATCTCTTTATAATTAAATCTCTGATCTGATCTGATCACACTTTCATAAACTCTTTGCTTCATAATTCGAAAATCGTTGGAAAACAGTGTTTCAACAGTGAGAGTAAGTTTTTCTTCAAAAGGTCTCAAACTGCACAGTTTATTTGAAATTGCTTCGGGCAACATAGGTATCACTTTTTTGGGTAAATAATAACTATTTCCTCGCTTTAATGTTTCTTTGAAAATTATACTTCCGGCTTTTACATAATGAGCAACATCGGCTATATGAACGTAAATTTTCCATTTATCATCAATTTTTTCCAAAGAAATCGCATCGTCAAAATCTTTTGCAGATTCAGGATCAATTGTAAAAGTTGTTAATTCCCGAAGATCTTTTCTCTTATTGATCTCTTCATCAGAAATATTATCATTGAGATATTTCAATTCAGCATAAATTTCATCAGAAAATTCCAAGGGAAGATCAAATTGCTTGATCACACTCAAGACTTCTACTTGTGGATTTCCGGCAATTCCTAAAACCTCTTTTACCGAACAACCCGGAAGTTTACCAAGCTTGATATTTCCCCAATTTGTAACTTCAACCACAACTTTTTCATTAACTTTAGCATTGTTAAGCTTGTTAATTACAAAATTTTTATGAATTTTCAAGCTGTCTTGAATCAGCAAATATTTATCTCTATATTTTTGAACAACACCGGTAAATTTTGTAGTGTTACGAGTGACTATTTCCTGAATTTCACCATATCTTTTGCCTCGCTGATTAACTTTTACATCAACAAGCACAACATCTTTATCAAAGGCATTATTGATATTTTCCGCATCAACAAACACATCAAAATCATCGCATATAACAAACGCAAAAGATTTATCACGGACTAAGGGGCGAGCATCAAATATACCTTGAATCAACTTGTTTTTAATCGGCTGAGAATATTTTTTGTACTTGTAATGAATTGAGTTTGCTTCTTTCATATTCCTCAATACGCTAATTAGATCTTTTCTGTTGTGTTTACCAATTTTTAGATTATTTTCTATATCTCTTAGTTTGTAGTTCTTGTGTTTGCTCTCTTCAAGTAGTTTCTTAACTTTACGTTCTATAATATCTCTTCTCATTAATATAGCTTTCCTATTTTTGTTTCCAAAAGTTTTAATAACTCTTCTTTTTCTGCTTTCGTTTTGGAAAATCTTATTGATTGACCCCGGAAATGATCCAAGCGTCTCGGAACTGAGAAAGTACTAAGCATCACGCCTTTTTTGTCCTTATAAAAACACTTGAATTCTTTGTAATTTTTGGTGATTTTTATAAAGCTATAGTGAACTATGATCTCATTCTCATAAAATTCGTAAGTAGTTGCAATAAAATAGGGAAACAAACTTCCAATAAGTGCTCCAAAACCAAGATAGAAAAACAAAGGTTGATCCCAATCGTGTATGGCTATTTTCCAAAAAAGAGTGGATATTAAAAGGAGAAATACAATGAGTAGAATGGAAGTTATAGGATAATCTAAAAGTGGGTGAGATGTCCACTTTAAAAGTGGTTTATTCGACATTTTGAACCATCTCTCGACATTTTTCTATCTCTTCTTTTATCAATAAAATATCTTTAAAAGAATTTTCCGTATTGAATTTTGCTCCGATTGTATTAATTTCTCTATGCATCTCTTGTAGAATAAAATTCATTTTTTTCCCAAGTGGTTCAGCAGAAATTTTCATCGTACATTCCAAATTATTTAGATGAGAATTAAATCTTACAATTTCTTCTGTTACATCAGCTTTATCTATGTAAATAACAGCTTCAAAATGCAATTTATGAAGCTGTTCTTCATTCAATTTCTCTTCAAGTAGATTCTCAATATTATCCCTTATCTTATTATATGTAAATTCTTTAAATGCTGGAAATAATAAATCTATATTCTTGATGGATAATTTCATTTTAGCAATAGAATCTACAAAAAACTTGAGCATTGCTTCACCTTCTTTAATTGCCATATTTTGGTGATTTTGAATAGCTTTATCAAGTATTTGCAGAATATTTTTTTCAATTTCTTCAGGTAATTGATTTTTTTCAATTTTGATAATACCTTCTGCGAGAAGAAGATCAGAAAAATTAATTGTAACTTCTTTGTCTAATGTACTTTGAATATCTTCAAGCATTTTTTTGTATGATGATAGCTTTTCATTATCAACCGAAATTGTTTTTCTATCTCCATTTACAATTTGAATTTTTAAATCAATTTTTCCACGTTTAATATTTTTTGAAATTAAATTTTTGACTTCATTTTCCAAGTGGATAATTTCTAATGGTAATTTGGATTTAATATCAATATAGCGACTATTCACTGACTTAATCTCAACCTCAATATGTATATTTTTATCAGAAAATTCACTTTTCCCGTATCCGGTCATACTTTTCATTCAGAACACCTCGAAATCTTATTTTATTGTATAAAGAAAATAATGTGTGTTTTATGTCTACTTTTAATTTTAATAGGCTAAAATGTGTGTTTTTGGAGTTTGAATATTTTTATTTTCAGTTTGGCATCTACTATACTTGATTTGCAGTGAACAAACTGAGTATGAATCGAGAATTGTAGTTAAACAACATTTTTGAATAATCGTGTAAAACACTAATATCAAAGGCTTAGAAATAAAGATCATCAATTTTAAATCTTTTAGTTCAGTTATCATTAAATTTTTGATAGCGTAAATTATAGGTGACCAAGTCACATTTTCATCAAATATAATAAATTTGTTATCAAAATTTTATTTCAAAGTCTCAAGACAAAATTCTTTTTTTCTTTTTTTACTTATAATTTT
>JAIORE010000006.1 GCA_021108315.1 Candidatus Cloacimonadota bacterium | reverse complement strand
AATATAGATTATTTGTCAAGCTTTTTATTAAAGTTAAATGCATAATATATTAAGAGGTTAATGCTTATATATGCCTTCTTTTATTAATCAACAGAATCATAAATGTGTGTAGGAATTTGAGTTGTAAATTATAGATACTCAAAAGGAAATTTAATTGAGATAATTTTCGATTAAACCAAATATTAGTAGATGAAAGTTGAAAATATAAAGCAAAAAAATTTGAAGTTTTTGTGTATATTTCTAATCTGAATTTTATCCGCATAAATCAGCGTAGATCAGCGGCTTAAGACTTTTCGTTCAAATACTACTTAATATATAAAGTTAATGACTTTTCCCAAAAGAAAGAAAAATAGAGGAATAAAAATGGATTTCCCAAAAAGTTATCGAATTGAGTTAAAAAATCCTACTCCAATTGAATATGATAATATTAGAAATACAACCGGTTGGGATAAATTGGATTTAGCAACAATTGAGAAAGGATTAAAGAAATCTCTATTTTCCGTTTGCCTTTATGATATTAACAAACTTATTGGATTTGGTCGAATAGTCGGTGATGGCTCAATGTATTTTTATATTCAGGATATTATTGTAATTCCTGAATATCAACGAAAAGGATTTGGCAGAATTATTATGAACGAAGTAATACAATATTTAGACGATAACGCTAATCATAATTCATTTATTGGTTTAATGGTAGCTGAGGGAGTTGAAAAATTTTATCATAAATTCGGATTCAAAACAAGACCAACTTCAAAGCCGGGTATGTATTTAGTTTATAAAAAAACATTGTGAAAATAAAAAATCTATTTCCAAAGATAGTTACAAAATTATCGGAAGATGAGATTCCATTTTCTGAGAGATTTTTTATACTAACTTACACAAATTCATAGAGTTAGGTTTTCGATAAAACTAACTTTTTTTCAATTTCAGACCAAACGAAATTATTATCAGCTAAAACGGAAATAAAATCATCTTTTGTGATTGTTATATTTGCAGCTGGACAAGTATCCGGTGATGAATTCTGAATTAAAGCAAATGCATTAATCTTGATTTCATAATTTATAGATATTTCTACTAATTTTGTTAAGAATTCTCCCCAAGTCCAACCAATAATTTTATCAGGTTTAACTGTTTGTGGATTTGCACCTTCCGTATTTGTTAAAATTTTTTCAATAATTTTTGCTGAGAATGGGTCCTGACATTCTTGAACAGCAGCATACATTCCAATATCTTCCAAAACCTGAGTTGATAAAGTATTATCAAACAACCAGGAATGTTTAGGATCTACAAGTACGTGAATTACTCGTGTTTTTTGGTTATCAACAAATTGTTCGATTAGCTGGACAATGGTTTGAGTAGTGGAATCAGCTTCCGGAGAACCGGATTCATTAGGAAAAACAAGAATAGTTTTGCTATTTTTTAGATTTGCCAATTGATATGTTTCTTTATCAATCAGACCACCTTTTACAAAATGAATATCACCTAACATTACAATTTCTCGAGGTAATTCCTCTAATTTGGCATCAACAATACATATCGGTATTTCAATTTCCGTATTTCGTATTTCTTCGATAAATCTTTTTAATTTGTTTGCTCCGGGGTAATTAAAAATTATATAACCATTTTTTTGTTTATTTTTCATAAATCCAAATCTCCTTTTTTCTCTATTGCTGGATATTAAATCTATTGCATGTCCGATAATAACCGGTAAATAAGAAATCACTATCGTTCCAAAAACTATTGTGATAAATCTACCACCGAGACCTTCTGCCGGAGCATTTCCATATCCGACAGTAGTTGCTGTTTGCCAAGTTTGCCATATAGCCTCGATCCATGTGGAATTTTCAAAAAATTTGAATCCGATAGTGAAAAAAATACAGCTTATAAAAAATGTAAGAATTACATTTCCGAGATGTAATAAAGCTGTTTTTTTATATTTTAACTGAGTTCGATATTTTCTTGGAATCAAATAAAATAGAAGCATAATTCTCCTTTGGACACCCTTTAATCTACTAACCAGCTTTCCCGAATATATCTTTCCAAAATTACAGGATACATCAAAGTGCTGATATCATCGTGTTTTGATATTAATGATTTTTTCCCAAATACCAGTGATCTTTTGAATAATTCCGGAGTTAAATAATCTGTTTCCACTCTGAAATCTTCTACTTCATCAATTTTTTCCAGCATAATGCTATCTGTTATATGGTTTTTATATCCAATATACCATCCCCAATCACCAAAACTGGGAACATTGTCATGATAAGGGATTATCTTAAAATCTGCTGATTCAATTGTTCTACCAATGCATAAATAAGCTTCTTTAGCATGATATGGAGATGTTGATTGCACAGAAATTATTCCGTCTTTACTGAGAATATTATTCAATTTGCGATAAAAACCTCGACTGTAAAGTTTGGCTAATTCTACAGAATTGGGGTCTGGCAGATCAACAATAATAACGTCCCATTTGATTTCAGAAAGTTGAGCAAATTTATCAGCATCTATATTAAAAACTTTTACTGTAGCAATTTTTTGCAATTTTTCTCTTTTCTTGACTACTTCACCAGTTTCCTGATATAGAGTTTTGGATTCATCAACACAAATTACTCCATCCGATTCAATGACATTGACTTTTGCATTTTTAAAAGCATCTTTGTTTAATTTAAACAGTTCTTTCTGATTAGCACAATAATTTACCATATCATAATCAATATCAATCAAGGAAATATTTTCTACATTAGAGTATTTTAGAACTTCTCTCAAAGCTAAACCGTCTCCACCACCGAGAATCAATACATTTTTCCTCGTTGAAGCTAAGGACATAACAGGATGAACCAATTGTTCATGATAAATTTTCTCATCCAAACTTGAAAATTGCAGGTTTCCGTTAATATAAAATCTAAATTCATCCAAACTTTCCCGATAAGTCATCACAAGATGCTGATATTTTGTTGTGTGAGTAAATACAATTTTGTCTTCATACAACTTCTGTTCAGCACTAATATTCCAATTTCTGTTATTGCTGAAACCAAACCACAATATTGCAGAGACAATCATAAATGAAATGATGGTAATGATCCTATTCTTGATCAAACCATGTTTCATAAAATAAAGACATGTGATTACAGCAACTCCAAAATTCAAAATTGCCAAAATGAAACCGATTTCTGTTAAAGGAAACTTTTTTAATAAGAATTTCACCCAAATCCAGGCTCCCAGAAAGGATCCAATATAATCAGCAGCAGAAACTACAGCAATATTTGCCCTTAGAGTTTTTGAAAATTTTTCATTAATTCTCAATATCAGTGGTATTTCAAATCCAATTAGGAAACCAATACTTAAAATAAAAAAATATTGTACCAGCAGGAAATGATTTTCTAAAAATCCGAAAGCCATATACATTGCAATCGGTGCAAATCCTCCCAGAATTGCTAATAATATTTCTACAATTATAAATTTCTCGATAAGATTTTCGTCAGAGAAAAACTTTTGAGCCCAGCTCGCTATTCCCATCATCAAAAGCATCAAGGCAATAGTGATGCTGAATTGCTCGATACTGCTTCCCAGAATATAGGTTGAAACAGTGCTAAGTACATACTCTGTTACCAGACCGGATGCTCCGGTAGCTAACATTGAAATAGCGAGGAAAAAAGTAGCAAAAGTTAATTTCCCATCAGAAGTTTTAAATACTCCAAATGGGTCAATTATCTTTACTAAAACTGCTTTCATCTATTTGTTTTGTTCCATAAATATTCTCAGATTAGGTTATGCTTTGCTCAATTAATCAGACTTGCTTCGCAAAGAATGATAATGAGTGTGAAGCGAGAATGATTGTATTGGTCAAATAATTTTCGAATTACATTAAGCCCTTGTTCCCAAGTTTGTCTTGGGAATGTTAGAGTACTTTGCGAAGAAAAACTTCGTAACGAGTTTTGAAAATGTACATTGTTGCGTTCTTTAACCCCATTCCCGACCCTTCCCCTTTGTAAGGGGAGTTAGAGATGTTATTTTTTTTGTTTCTTTTTTCGTGTCTTGAGCTTCGCAGGTCTTCGTTTCACTTCGGCTCGTGCTTTTCGTGGTTCCACCTTTTTTAGTTTTATTGAGTTAGAATAATAATAAAATATCTGTTATAGTAAAGATGCTATCAACATTGCAAAACCAATATTAAGGCAAGAAGCAACAAGAACAACAGATATATTTTTATCACGCTTAATTTCAATATTTATAGTTGTGTGCGGTAAAAAAAGTTTATCAACCAGAGGAATTAAGATGAAAAGTGCTACAATACCAATTAATGCATTTAAGGCAAAGGAGATAAGATCGGCAGACCAACTTACAAAAGGTCCCGCAATGCTTTTCTTCAATAAAATGCCCAGAGCAATGGAAATTCCGGCTGACATAATACCAGCAGACGCATTCCCTTGTTTAATTTCTTCTATCCATTTATAAGGTGTAAAAATTTCATAAAGTTTAATTGAAACAATTAACACGATTTGTCCGATTGCAAAAAAAGCAACAACATTGAGAATATCATTCAACGTGTTTTTTAAGCCACCAGCTAAAATCGGATTAGAATCACCAATTATGCTTCCTGCAATAATCAAAGCTGAAGCGAGATAATTTCCAAATTCTACAATCCCTACTGCACAGTTTCCATTTTTACAAGCATTATCATTATCAATACTTTTAAGTACGATGATATCAACAATTCCGCGAGCTATGAACAAAAGAATGTATCCCAAAATTCCATAAACAATTAAATCTATCACATCATTAAGAATACCATTAGAAGATCCGATGAAAACCGTACTCATAATAATCATACCACCGAGATACAAACCAGCTCTCCGTGCTCCTACAGCAAAATTAGATTTTTCCTCAATCTCATAATCATCATCTATCTGATCAGTTCTCCAGTCAGCAACTTTTTTTACAATCAATGTTAACATCATAGCTACAACAACACTTATTATATCGCTCAAAATTGAATCCATTATCTCTCCTTTATTATTTTATTATACTTCTATTAACATCTTATTTATTTACTTTCCACCACCACCTGGTCCACGTCCCCGAGAAGCTGTTCCAGCTCCTCGAACAGATGATGATTGGCTTCTAAAATTACTTTTACGTCCAATATCAGTATTTTGGTATCTGCTGTTACTTTGAACGAATTGTCCGGTAGTTCCATATTGATCACCACTTTTGCCATAATATGGTTTTACTCCACGATATGATGTGTTCCACCTATTCCAATCATTATAATAATAACGATGACCACCAAAAATTCTGCTGTAGAAGTGATATCTTCCATACCATTCCCAATACCGGTTTCCTCGATGATCATTTCTCCATCTTCCGCAATCTTTGTTTCCAACTAATGCCATTCCCTCGGGTGTAGATTGCTCAATCACTTCTTCTTCATAGTACCCATAAGGCTTGGCTACGATGTCCATTCCAAGATCGTCTTCATACTTTTCATAGTAGTCTTCTTTTACTTCTCGCCAACCTGTTAGTGATCTATCTCCATCTTCTGTGATAGCATAGCGATGGTAATAATTTTCTTCCAAATCATAATTTTCAACCCAGATTTCATAATCAGAACCACATTTAACTACATATCCATTAGGATATTTTTTAAATTTTTCTTCAATTTCTCTAAATTCAGTCATTGTAATATCAACGTTTTCATCTTTGGTTTTTCTTGTGTTATCCCAATCTGAGTAATTGCTCCACGAATATTGAACTAAATTCATCCAAGGTTTCTGTTCAAATTTCATATCAGTAAGAGTTTTTGTGTAACATTTATATAATTCTTCGATTTTAGTTTTTAATTTATATGATTTATTATCAATCTCAGATAATTTTTGAGTAAGCAATGTACTGTTATCTATTAAGTTAGCATAATCAGGTTCTTTAGATTTTGATTCGGATTTTATTGTCGTATTTGCCTTTTTGATATCATCCAAAATTTTATTGACTGCTGAAATCTTTTTTGAAATATCACTTTTCTTCTTAGGATAATCAATTTGTGCTTTTTTTGCAAATTCAAAAAAACGCGAACTAATTACTTTAGATTCTTTAAATTCCTTTTCAGATTGTTGTGTTATCTCTGGCATTTTTTTTATTGCATTCAATAATTGTTCAGCTCTTTGCATCGGTTTTTTTGAGAAGTCGAGTGCTATCTTAAGGGATGTGGAGATTCTCTCAAAATGTTTTTCTGCAATTGGAATACTCTCTCTTTTTTTCTTTTTTAATAACGATGCAATTTCGTTTGTATAAATTTTCTCAGCATGATTAAATTCAACATTAGCTTTCTGAAAATTACTTTCCCAATCTTCTTTTTCTGCATATTTGGCAATTTTGTTATAATCTGCTTCGTTTTTTAAATTATCAAACGATGCTTTTTGTTTATCAATGTTATCATGAATCCTTTGAAGTTTAGTAGGGAAGTTTTTTACTTTTTTTGTAAAAGCTCCGGGCCAACAACCGGATAATAATATAATTAGACACATCAATACAACTAAACTTAAAAATTTAAATAGTGATTTCACTATTACCTCCGATAAGTTTTACTTTAGTTTCCGTAAAAACAATTTTCTGTTCATTTGGATACGAGTGAGCAGTTTTTATTTCAATATTTTTTCCCATTAAAACCGTATATATAATTGTTTTTGGAGCTGAATCATTGTTTCCTGGAAATTCAAATATCAACCCATGTTTATTGTTTGTTTTACGATTTTTTGCTAAAATTTCAATTTCCTGTAACTTATTAAATCCTTCCTCAGAAGTTTGACAGGATGAACTAAATTGATAATTAAGCTGATTTTCAAATTTCAAAAAAACATTACTTTCGATGTCTTTCAGAGGTTTACAAAGTAGAAAAGGTTTTTTATCTTTTACGCTAATGCAAGCAAATATCTCATGCAAAACAATATCTTTGCTCTGAATAGTAATGATATGACTTCCACCAATTATTCTGGATATGATTTTTAGATCAGGATATTGTATTTTTTCTTCTGAAAGAATATTGAACTGTGTCATATCCAAATCTCCCTTTACAATTGTCAGCAGAAGATTTGAAGCAGATTGATCAATATATTCCATCAATTACTTCCCAGAGATAATATTTCAAATGATTTCAACTTTATACTATTGCTAAGCCAGATTTCATAATCAGATCGTTCATCATTTTTAAGCCAATTTTCAATGGTGATGCAAGAACCGTCATTTGCTTCAAATTCATACATCTTTACTCTAAATTTACGTCCATCTTTAAACCGAAGATATTCTGCTTTATAATCATCTTCATATTCAAATTTTTTACCGAGGAAAAATATATCATCTTCATCATCAGTAATCTGGGCAAGATCATCCGAATCAATCTCTTCTTTTTCATCATCAAATAAATCACAAAACTTTAATTCTTTAGTCGTTAGAGTTAGTTCTAATTCATCATCATCTTTCCACTCCAGAAACGTAGATTCTCCTGTTTCTATATTTGTAATTCTCAATTCAAACCACTCCTCTTCATCATCGAAATATTTGCCAAAAGGCTGAACATGATATGGTTTTTCATACAGAAGAATAAAACCGTCTTGTTTTACATCTTTAATTGAGTAATTTTTTCTTTCACCTACCGGAATAGGATTTTCTAATTTTCGGATAAGATCGTAATTTTCAGAAAACATAATTTACTCCGTTTCTTCTTTTTTAAATGAATTTGTTAAATTTTCTACGTTACCTTTTCCGTCTTCTACTCGTGCTCTTAGCTTGTCTGTCATAGCCGACAAACGATTGCTCGTAAGTGCTCCTCGTGAAATTATTTCTTTATTTGCATTTGCTTGTTTTTTGAACAATTCGTCCAATTGGTTGCAGGCTTCTTCGAGTTTATCAAGATTTACTAACGCTCCTGATCGTACTTTGGTTAGTTGATCCGATGTTTTGTTAAGACTTTTGGCTGTATCAACCAAAGTGTTTCCAATTGCTTCTTTTAAACCTTCCGTCATTTTAATTGATGCTCTCAATTCAGCAGCTACAACTGCCAGACCTAAACTTGCGAGAATGGATCTTTCCAACAAAGAGGACATTCTTTTAATATTATCCAATTGTTGAATTGTTAATTTAGCAACCATTTGAGAACCGGCAAAAAATTGCATATTTATATTTTCTTCGGTCTGTAATGAATTGATAACAGTCACAGTGGTAGCCAGAACTTCTTCAACGTTTTGTTTTGCAATACCTTCAGAAAGAGTAGTAACATACGCAGATAGTTTTGTATAAATGGTTTGCCCAATATAAATATCACGTTCAATCGTTTGTTGACCGGAGATTAAACCTTTGTAAATTGAATCCAATTGTATTAAATCGGATTTCAAACCTTCGCTGACCGTCCAAAGTGTTTTCTTAATCCCTTCCATTGTTGATTTAACGGTTTCACGCCTTTCATAAATCATTGATAATACTTTTTCTGAGCCGGGTAATCCGGTTTTTTTGAATAACCATGCTACTCGAGTAGTAACAGGTTGTTGTTTGATTACAGCCGGATTGATAAAATCACTTGCTTTTTTGAATTCTAAAAGAGTAGTGTTTTTTAGAGAGCCTTCCTGATTATCCGCCATTAATATTGAAATCTTCTTCTCATAAAGATCCACTTGCGGCATCATAATTCGTGAGCCATCTTCACCAAGAGAATTTATTTCCTGAGCCAGCATAATGTCATTAGGATTCGCTTTAACTTTTTCAAGAAATTTTTCAGCTACAGCTTGAGCATCTTTTTCCTGCTCTGTAACCATCCATTTAGGTTTTACAACTTCAATTCCGGTACTAGCGGACAAAACGGGAACTAATTCTTCAACTTCTTTTGGTGGTATATCTACTACGGCTGCTTCTGTGATTGTTTCTGCCATAATTATCTCCTTTTCTTACTTTAAAATATTTGAAAATCGCATACTGATTTCACCCGCTTTCATATCAAAATCTGCTATTTGAGCATTACTTATCAAATTCTCAATATTTAGCAATTCAATCTTTAGAACTTCCAGACTTTGTTGAAAATCATTGCTTTGCCCAATTCGTCTCTCAGAATTCAGTAATATAAATGAATTGATTAAGTCTGGAAGGTATGTTGCAGCTATTTTTTCTGTCTGCCAAGTAATCTCCTTTTTTTGAAAACGCTCTAGCATTTTGGGAATCAAATCTCTTAATTTATCAATAATGATTTCGATTAGTTCCAGATGAGGTAAATTTTCAATTCTTACTTTAATATTTAATTGTAAAAGATTTTTGTTTAATTCTTTTGTATCATTTTTTATGGTGTTTTGATTTGAGATTTGCTCAGTTCCCTCTTTTTCATTTTGGGCTTTTGATTTTTTTTCCCCCTTTGTAGTTTTTGATTTTTTACTTGAAGCTTTAAAATAATAATAAATTGAAACCACAAAAGCTAAAATTACAAAAATATAAACTAATAATCCATCAAAAATTACTACTCCAGCAAAAACTATTAATATCCATAATAAACAGGATATCAAAAAATGCTTTATTGAAAACGTTCTATCTCCCAAGTTTCCTCCCTTATATATATTATATTAATTTTGAACAATATTTATTTAAAAATTGAGTAGATCTGAAATAGAATCAGATTCTCAATAAATCAAACAATCAAAAGTTACAAATATCTGTCAATATTGATTTTTTCAAAAGATTTTACTATTTTTTCAAAACTCAAAATAAAAGACATCATAGTGTCAAGTCTAGTATCACAAATTTTAGCATACCCCCAAAATATTTTTTAAGTATGGCAACAGTAATTGATTTTTTTCGTAGTTCTT
>JAIORE010000325.1 GCA_021108315.1 Candidatus Cloacimonadota bacterium | reverse complement strand
AGAACAACTATTAAATTTATATGGAATATCTGGAAACCTGTCTCTACTCTACTGGCAAAAAAGAGAGAATGGAGAGGATATATTATGTCAAGCCAACAAATTAGATTTTTTATTAGAGTAATTATTGTAATTTTATTGTTTTCGTGTTCAAAAAAAACTACATCTCCTGATGATAACTTAGTAGCTCCTTCAAACCTATCTTTAGTGCAAATTGATAACAAAAGCATAAGAATAAGTTGGCAGGATAATAGTTCAGAAGAAGAAGGATTTCGGATTGATAGAAAAATTGGAGATAACGAATGGGAAGAAAGCGATAAAATTTTTTCTGAAAATGAAATAACGTTTGTAGACTCAGGATTGAGTGAAATTGGCAATTATTCTTATCGAGTTTCAGCATTTTCCGGTAATGAATTTACTGATTTTATAGAAACAAGCATCAATTTCTTCTATGATAACTTAGCTGCTCCATCATATTTAATTTTGGAACAAATCAATTATGAAAGTATACGAATAACATGGCAGGATAACAGTTTAGCAGAAGAAGGATTTCGGATTGATAGAAAAATCGGTGAAGCTGAATGGGAAATTAATTATCAAACTTTACCTGAAAATGAAATAGCTTTTGTAGATTCAGGATTGATTTCAATTGATAATTATATCTATCGAATTTCAGCATTTTCAGGAGAAGAATCATCAGGTTTTGTTGAAGAAAGTATTGATTTCTTCTATAATGACCTTAGTTATCTTGAAGGTGAACCGGGTCAAATTATTATTACTCCTACTGAATCAGCAAATCTTCAAATATATCTTAAAGATAGTAATGGAAATAATGTTGAAAGACCATTTGAGGTTTGGTTCAAGTTCATTTCAAAACCGGAAGGAACAAATATCAACAATGAATTATTTACTACTATAGATTCTATCTCTGTTCAATCTACGAATGGAATTGCTGTAGTATCATTAAATGCAGGAACCGAATCAGGTGTAGTCTCTGTAAAAATATATGTTTTCAATTCCAATAATGAAACATTTTCAATTGTAAAATCAAATATTATTGTTCATGCTTCTCCTCCTGAATCTATAGAATTCACCACTAGTGGACATAACTCGGGAGTAAATATGGGAAGTGGTGTTTGGGAGATAGAGGTTGCAGCTTTTGTCACAGATACTTTTGGGAATTTTGTTAAAAACGGGACTGCTGTCTATTTCTCTTTACCGGATGCTCCTGATTGGGCTACAATTGAAGGTCTGGCATATATTGGAAATCATAACGCAGATGGAGATTCTCTGGCTGGAGTTGCATTTACGACCTTACAATATGACGGAGCTCACACCAATGATGTTCTAACAATCAAATTACAGGTAGGGGAATTGGAAGAATCTGCTGAATATATTATGCCAATTCAATTTCCAATTTTTGAAGGAGTTGCAATTCCCGCTCATTTGGATTGGATAGATTCTTCTACTCCGGAAAGCTTGATAACAACTATTTGTATTTGTTTAAAAGATGGACAACACAATCCGATAAATAATCAACAAATTCTTTGTACTAGCCCTGCAGGTGAACCAATTGATATGGAAACAGATGATGATGATAGCCCTTTCACAGAAATTACAGGAGTTAATGGTAATAATCCTGGTCAGATTGAAAAAGAATGGATGTTTCATATTTATGAATGTTCTCCTCCAAACGGAGATGAACCGGAAACGATTACTTGGGATGTAACTGCACAAATACTCGGAATATCAGCTGAAATTGAGATTCCAATTCAACTTAGAAGATGGTGGTAGCTTTTTGTGTTTGCTTTTCATTTATAATTTATAATTTTTAGAGGTTTTATGAAAATATTTTTTTTAATCTTATTTTTTATACAAATTTTATTTGTTTTTGCGTTTGAACCGCATTTTATGTCCGACCCTGAAATTTCTCCTGATGGGACACAAGTTTGTTTTGTTTATTTGTCTGATCTTTGGCTTGTACCATTTGAAGGTGGAACTGCAATTCGACTTACTTCTACCGAAGGTGATGAATCAAATCCTACTTTTTCTCCGGATGGTTCTTATATAGCTTTTAATAGTAATAGAGATGGTTGGAGTAGTATTTATAAAATTCCTTCTCAAGGTGGTTTAGCCGAAATAATTTCCAGAGAGCCCTTTTCCTTGAAAGATTGGTTTCCCAATGATAAATCACTTTTGGTTTCAGGAAACGATCCATCAGGAGAATTGATCTATTACAAGATGTTTCAAGATGGGACTTTTCAGGAAATTATTTCATTTGCAGGTTATTATTCTGCAGTAGACAAATCTGGAAATATGATCATTTTTTCTCGAAATGGTCATCCTTATCGGGAAAAATATCAGGGAAGTACAAACGGGGATTTATGGCAATATAATATCAAAAAAAAGGAATTTACAAGACTTACAGAAACAGATTATACAGAAAGATATCCGGTATTTTCTAAAAGTGGAAAAGTTTATTTTGCTGCATCAGACGGAGAAGTATTCCAACTTTATGCCGTAGAGAATATGGATTTCAAAAAAAGGAGAAAACTTACAAAATTCAAGAAATGGTCTGTTCGAGATATTTCTATTTCCTCAAAAGATGATAAACTCGTTTTTGAAAAATTCGATAGTATCTGGAAGTATGATTCAGTAAATAATAAAGCAGAAAAACTGATAATCGAGATCAAAGAAGATATTTTGGATAGTTTTGATGTTAAAAAAGAGTATAAAAATAAATTTAAGAATTATGCAGTTTCTCCCAATGGAAAATTAGTTGTTTTTACATATAAATTTGATCTTTTTGCCGTTCCTGAAAAAGGGGGAGACGTAAAACAACTTACTTTCTCTCAAAGTGGGATTCAAGATATTCTGATTATGGATGATAATAAAACTATCTATTTTACAAGCTTTGTTAAAGGAAAGCTAAAGATTTTCAAACTAAATATTCTCAATCCAAAAAATATCACGAAAATGACTTGGAGCGAAGACAAAAATATCTTATTGTTAAAAAAAGATCAGAATCATTTAATCATCTACTATTCCCTTGAAAAAAATAGAGGGAAACTGGCAATTGCCGATATGGATGGACAAAATATTAAAGAAATCACCGATGATGATGAATATGTTTACTCTCAAGCAAGGATTAGTCCCGATAAGAAATATTTACTATATGTTAAAATTCGACCCGGAATATGGAGCCGACATCTTATTTTGTATAATTTAGAAACAAATAATAAGCATTTGATAAAAAATTATGATGGAGGTTTTTATAATGTATTTTGGGGAAAAGATGGTAAATCTGCGTTTATTACACAGAACAGCAACCTTTATCGCATAGACCTCACAGCGAGAAAAGATTTCTTTTTAGAAGAAGACAATTGGGAAGATATTTTGAATCCATCTTTAGAAAAAGAGAAAAAAAAGAAGAAAAAAGATGATATTGATGATGATGATGATGATGAAAAACCGATAAAAGATGTTGAAATAGATCTTGATAATATTTCAGAAAGATTTATAAAAATTACGGATAAAAATGGCTGGAATAGTGTCGTTCAAATAAAAAATGATTCAATTTTATATTACATAAATTCATTTGAAGATAAAAAGAAGTTGTACAAAATTGATTACAATGGTAAAAATGAGAAACTCATTTATTCATTTTCTGGTGACATTGAGCAATTGAAATACAACAAAAAGAACAAATCATTCTATTTCATTGAAAGAAGTAAATTAAAGAAAATTGGAGTAGATTCAAAAAAGGTTAAAACCATAAAAAATGATTTTAAATATGAATATAATTCATTGAAATTAAATTACAATATTTTTGAACAAGCTTGGGCTGAATTTGAAAATTGTTTTTATGATCCTGAAATGCATAATGTTGATTGGAAGGAGGCTTTTAACCATTATAAAGAATATGTAAAATATGCTTATGATACAGATATTTTAGCTGATATAATATCCGAAATGATAGGAGAGGTAAATGCTTCTCACACAGGATTTTATCCTCGTAGAGACAAAAGAAGGAAAAATTATTCCATTGCTTATGCTGGTTTTTTACCAGATTTCAGTGAATCACAAGTAGAAGGAATTAAAATTAAAAAGGTCTATCGTAACTCAAAATTAATGAAACCTTTTGGGATTTCCGATGGAGATATTTTATTAAAAGTTGATGATGAAAAAATTCCCGATAATCATAATTTCACAAAAATGTTTGTTGATAAAGTTGGTGAAAAGATCAAACTTGAATTTCAAACCCCTGACAGTATAAAATCAGTAATGGTTAAAGGCTTGAATTATAGAGAAATATATATGCTTCATTATCAAAATTGGGTGGAAGAACGTACTGAAATGGTAGAAGATTGGTCTGGGGCAGATATTGGTTATGCCCACATAAGATCAATGAATACTCGTAGTTATGACAAATTCTGGCAAGATGTATATGCTGACAATTATGATAAAAAAGCTTTGATTATTGATGTGAGAAATAATGGAGGGGGAAATATTCACGATGAATTGATTGATTTGCTCACAAAAAAATCTTATGCATTATCTTCTTCGCGATACTTTGATGCACAAAAATTAAAAAGTCCTACAAATACTTGGGAAAAACCTATGGTTTTGTTGATTAATGAAAATTCCTATTCGGATGCTGAAATATTCCCTCATCTTTTTAAATATTTCAAGTTGGGAAAAGTAATCGGAATGCCTACCAGTGGTGCTGTAATTGGCACAGGTCATCATAATTTTATGGATGGATCAAGCATGAGAACACCTGCTAATGGCTGGTTTACCAAAGAAGAAATAAATATGGAAGGCAACGGAGTTCAACCGGATATCATAGTAGAACCAACTCCCCAGCAAATCATTGATGATGATGATGTTCAATTAAAAAGAGCTGTAGCAGAATTGCAAAAAATGTTTTAAGGAGTTGTATCACAAACAATCCTGTTTGTATCTTTACCCTACATCCTTTCCGATGTTTCTACAAAAGAAGAAAGGATTTACCACAAAGACGCTAAGAACGCAAAAAAGAAATGGAAGAATGGAAAAACCTTGAAAACGGCTTTTGTCAGAGGATTTCTTCCGCTTAGCCTTTCCAATGGTTGACGGAAGAAAAGAAAAAGGAAAAATAATGAAAAGAAAAATTTTTGTTGTTGATGATGAACCAGATATTCTTGAACTGCTCCAAATTAATATTAATAAAGCCGGATATGAAGTTTCAACTTTTGAAGATTCGGTTTCTTTGCTGAATACATTGAAAACTGGATTACCGGATTTGATTGTTTTGGATATAATGCTTCCCGAAATAGACGGTTTTGAGGTTTGCCGAATTATTAGAAACTCAAAATTATGGAAAGATATTCCAATTCTAATGCTTACTGCGAGAGATGATGTGATGGATAAAGTTTTAGGTTTGGAATTCGGTGCTGATGATTATATGGTGAAACCCTTTTCTCCGAGAGAATTACTGGCTCGTATAAAAAGTATTTTGCGTAGGACTGCAACTAAAGCTGTATCGTCAAAGGAAATTGTTCGAAAAATCGGAAAAAACATAGAAATCAATCTTGATAAATATGAAGTACGATTAGATGGAGAAATTCTTGATCTTACTACAACTGAATTTAAAATATTGGAATTACTTTCTGAGCGAAAAGGTTGGGTGTTTTCACGTAATCAATTATTGAACCATCTTTGGGGAAATGAAAAAATTGTAATTGATAGAACGATTGATGTTCACATTAGGAATTTACGAAAAAAGATGGGGAAAATGGGGAAACTGATCAAAAATATTAGAGGAATTGGTTATAAACTTGTTTAACTTTGATGAAAAATTTAGTCGCTGATTTGCACGGATGAAAACGGACAAAAGATAAGAAAAGACAAAAGATAGCCGCTAATTCGCGAATAAGATAAAGAAAAGATAAAAATATTTACCACAAAGACGCTAAGTACGCAAAGCATTTATCATTTAAAATTTATAATTTGTAATTATTTTTTATTCTCTATGGTAAGTTTTTTTTGTTGTTTTTGTTAGTTTTGTTCGTTGCTAAATATTTTTAAACAATCAAGCTGATTGTACTAAAAAGGGAAAATATGAAATTTGGAATTTTTCAGAAACATCTTTTAAGTTTTACACTATTAATAATTTTAACATTATCAGTCTCATTAATTATTGCTCTAAAATCAATAAAACAAAGTTATATTGAACATACAAAAGAGCATCTATTACATCTTGCGAGATTAGTTGAACTTATTATTGAACATGATTCTCTGCAAGCAGGAAATGAACAATTAAAAAAGAAAATTCAAATTTTATCAAAAAATATTGATTCCAGAGTGACAATAATTCTGGAAACCGGAGAAGTTATTATTGATTCTGAAACAAACCCAGATTTGTTAGTAAATCATAATAATCGTCCGGAAATATTAGAAGCCAGAAATAATGGAATTGGATTCAGATTGCGTTTAAGTGATACGCTTCACGAGAAAATGATTTATGTGGCAATTCCTATTTATCAAGATGGAAAAATTAAGGCATTTATTCGGGTAAGCAGCTTTGTGAATGAGGTGTTTGTCTTATTAGATACCATAAAAAAGAACATTTTTATCACAGCATTTATTGTAATCATCTTTTCATTTATTATTTCTTTGTTATTGGCAAATCATTTCACCAAACCAATCCGAAAACTTGCTGAAGCCTCACAGAAAGTAGCCAATGGAAATTATAAAGTTAGAGTTTTTTCTGAAAATAAAGACGAAACTCACGAATTAACGAACAATTTTAATTTTATGGTTGAAAAGATAAATCAACAAGTTTCTGAACTATCAATGAAATCTGAGGAATTAACTTCTATTATAAATTCTATTCATGAAATCTTTTGGATTATAAATAGTGAAGAAAGAATTGTTTTTCAGAATCAAGCCTTTATAGATTTTGTTAATATTAGTAATATTGATCATGGTTTTTATTGGGATGTTCTTGAAAACCCTGAACTTATTGAAAAGATTGAAAATCTAATAAAATCTAAAGTAAGTGCTAAGGTTGAGATAAAGATTAGAGCCAGATTTTATCTAATAAGTAGCTCATATTTGCAGAAATCTTCTTCCACAATTTTTCTTTTGTATGATATTACGGAAATCAAAAATTTACAGAAAATGAAAAAGGATTTTGTAATAAATGCTTCGCATGAACTCAGAACTCCTCTCACATCCATTAAAGGATTTCTGGAAACTATGGAAACTGATCTTGGTTCAGATTATTCTCATTATTTTAATATATTGAAAAGAAATACCGATCGTTTAATCTATATTGTTAATGATATTTTGACTTTATCAGAGATTGAAACAACTCATCAGCTTTCACTTGAGAAAATGGATATTAGAAAAATTCTGCAAAATTCAATAAATATTTTTCAACAAAATGCAATTGAAAAAAAGATAAAAATCACAACTAATTTTGCTAAAATTCCCAAGATCAAAGTTGATCCTTTTAGATTGGAACAGGTTTTTGTGAATCTTATTGATAATTCGATCAAATATTCAAATGAAAATAATTCTGTTTCTATTATTGTAAAAACGCAAGATAATTTTGTAGTAATTGATTTTGTTGATAACGGAATTGGTATTCAAGAAGAAAAAATTCCACGCTTATTTGAACGATTTTATGTTGTAGATAAATCACGAACCAGAAAAGTGGGTGGAACCGGTTTAGGATTATCAATTGTGAAACATATTATTCAGCTTCATAAAGGAAGAATAGATATTCAAAGTGAATTTGGGAAAAGAACAAGTGTGAAAATATGGCTTCCGATAGCAACTTAGATTTTGAGAAACAACTGAAAGAAGTTATTCCTTTGGTTAAAAAAATCGCTTCAAATTATTTGAATTCCGGTGTTACAATGGAAGAACTAATGCAAGAAGGCACTTTGGGAGTCTATGAAGCTTTCCAGAGATTTGATCCTCAAAAAAAAGTAAAGTTTTCCACTTATGCTGTTTTCTGGATAAAAAAATATATTTTGAAATTTATTGGTGCTAAGAAAAATGATGAAAAACTTAATGAAGCATTAACTTTTGAAAAAAATGTTTTTAGTAAAGCAATAAGTAGTAAATCCGATATTACAGATAATAAAAAGATAATTTTTACAGAAAATATTCCAATTCAAGAAAGGGAAGTTCTGGAACTTTTATTCAATGAAGAAAAAACTCTAAAAGAGATTTCAAAGATTCTCGGAATTTCGCGAGAAAAGGTTCGTCAAATCAAAGAAAAAGGTTTAAGAAGATTGAGAATGAAGAAAAAAACGGAAAAATAGGAAATAGGAGAAAGGAAAAAATGAAAATCTCTCCTTAATTTTCCTCGAGGGCTTGGGGACAAGAATATGAAATAATATTCAAATATTATCACCTAACATTTCTCACTTCAAATCCAATTCTTCAAACTCACCCTCAGTCCCTCTCCCTGCACTAAAATGTAGATTTAAGTGCAGGACGAGAGATGACTTCAGCTTTTCTTCTTCTTGCTTTTCTTATGTTCCTTCTCTTGAAATTAAGAGAAGGACAGCAGGATGAGTTCATTGAGAAAAATAAACAGATCATCATAGTTTATAAAAAAATGTACTTTCGCAAATCATATCATTAATCTTTCCAATAACTTAGATAGAATAAACGAACTGAGAAATGTTAGTTATCAAATTTTATTCATACTTGGTATCATAATTCCTGAAAAACAAATTTGTGATTATTTTTTCGTTAAGTTTTTTACATTTAATCAAACAACTTAGCTAATTCCTCAAAATGCACAGGAGCTGTTCCTAATTTCGTAACTTTGATTCCGGCAGCATAATTAGCAAATCTTGCAGAACTTTCCAGCTTTGATTTTGTAGTAATAGCTAAACTTAGAGAAGCGATAAATGTATCTCCTGCACCGGACACATCATAAACTTCTACTGCTTGAGTAGGAATGTGTGTTATTTTATCATCAATCGGGAAGATGGAAAGACCTTTCTCACCAGTGGTGATGATAATATCGCAATTATATATCTCATTTAATTTCTTACCACATTGTTCTAATGAAGTCTGGTCAGTTACATAAATACCACTAAGTTCTTGAGCTTCTTTCAAGTTTGGAGTTAATAGAGTCACACCTTTGTAGAAATCTTTATGTTTAGGCTTAGGATCCACAATTAATGGAATATTATTTTTTTGAGCGTAAATTTTTATATCATTAATTAATTTATTACTTATTGTACCTTTTGCATAATCAGAAATAATAATCATATCTAACTGAGCAACATCAAGTAACTTATCAATAAAATAACTTGAGACATTCTCCTCAATGTAATTTCCATCTTCATAGTCAATTCTCAAAAGTTGCTGATGCTGTCCGATTACTCTGATCTTTTCTATGGTGTGCTTTTCATCATCAATAAAAATGCCCGATGTATTAATATTGCTTTCATTTGAGATTTGTAAAACCTTTTCTTGAGCTTGGTCGTTTCCTAATATTCCAAAAAGAAAAGCATTTCCACCAAGTGTAGAAATATTTGCTGCGACATTTGCTGCTCCACCCAAAGCAAAATTTTCTTTGTTCACTAAAACGATGGGAATCGGTGCTTCCGGTGAAATCCGATCTACATTTCCGAAAATATATTTATCTAAAATAAGATCGCCAATTACTGCGATTTTCTTATGAGCTATTGAGTAAATTATTTTTCTCATTTCTTGCATAATTTTTGTCTTTTCTCCTTGAAAATTTGGTAAACAAATAAATAATTTTAAGTCATTTTTTTAAGAAATCTATAATAAACTCAGATATTGATTTTTTGTAACTACTCAGGAGCAACTTCCTGCTGCATCACCATAATTTGTTTAAGCAT
>JAIORE010000428.1 GCA_021108315.1 Candidatus Cloacimonadota bacterium | reverse complement strand
GCTGTTTTGAACTGAAAAATATGTCTTGAAAAATTGTATTAATCAACAGAGTCATAAATAAATTAGATAATTTTCTTTATCAACTTTTTTATGATTGAGTTTTCCTCTAAATATTGTTCCGATTCGGTGATATTTTGTGTTCATATGTCTGATAAAGGCGACCGAAATTAGATTGAATAGTTTATATGCGGGAATATCTGTTTTTTGTTTGATAAAAAAATGAAAATGATTTGGCATCAAGCAATATGAAATAATGGATACGGGACATGAAGGTAAATATTTATTTATCTTCTTTAGAAAATACAGATAATCATTTCTTTCTCTGAAAAGTAATTCTTTGTTTACTGCGTGATTATAGATATGAAAATATGTTCCTTTCATAAAATCTTCTTTCTTACATCTCATAAAAACTTCCTCAATTTCAGATACTTCAGACACGACTTGCTACGAATAAAGTGAGTGCGAGTTGTGACTGAATTCTCCCACGACCTTTCCACAACCACGACTTGCTAAAAAGTGCGAGTTGTGGCTGAAACCCCACTTTGAAAATACTCAGTTGTGACGGAAGGCTTTCTGCACTTTTTTAAATCCTCAAGTCGCACTCACTTTGTTCGTAGCAACTCGAGTATTTTAATTCACCGCTTTCACATAATAAAATTTCTTCACATCAGAAGCAGGAGCACTCCAGCTTTCATCAACAAAAGTTCCGCTTGTATCTTCTAAAAATCCCGAATTAGGATTATCCGACGAATAAACTTTGTATGAAGTTGCACCGGAAACGCCAGACCAACTTAACTGTACGTTCATTCCGATAACTGAAATAACTACATTTTCGGGTGGAAGTATTTCGCCGGTTATTTCACCAAGATAATATCCGGGAAAGTTACTATAATTTGAACTTGCAGTTTTCTCACCGGAAATTGTTCCTACTGAACTTCCTTTTAAAATATAATTTGCGGAAGTCGGTGGATTTGCAGGGTCACTTCCCGAACCAATACTTGTTTGCTGTAATATGTAATTTCCACTGGAAGGATTTTCTGCAAATAATATAGTAATGCTGAATAACAATATCAGAAAGATCTTTGTTCTCATTATTACCTCCGCTTATTTTTTCCTCAAACTCATCATTTTCATTTTTTCTTCATAATGCATAGCCTTTTCTTCGCCTTGTCCGTAAAATTTGGGATGCAGATATTTTCCTTTCTCGTGAGCAGGTTTATCTTTTTCCACCTGAATTCGGTGGGCTTTGGCATAAGGATCATTGCGGATACCAGTTACCTGCCAACTGACTTCCAAACCGGACTTTCCACCAGCAATCTTGAATTTGTTGCCGGAAATCTTTTCGGCAATATAAAGATTGGGAGCAGATGCGCCGATCGGAGTCAACTGATATCTGAACTCCATATTAAGAGTTTCAAAATAATGCGGAAGTTCAACGACCGTTTCTCCCTTATTATCAAGGATCACATTGCCGTTATAGACATTCATCATATCCGGTGATTCCACAAAAGAGTGTGAGAGATATTTATTGGCAGGATCAAAAGGATGATCAATTAGAAATGAACCTCCACTTTTACTAAGATTTCCGATTATTTCAACATCTCCAGTAATAAGAACACTTCCCATGATAGAAGTAGACCCCTCTATAAGTACTGCATCACAGGTTCCATTTTGCTTTACTATCAAGGTAGGGTGGTCACCACTACTGTTAACTTCAATACCAGCACCATCCCCATTTTGGGTCACTTTCAAAGTCGGTTCAGTATCAGAATCATTGATGGCTTCAATTGCAGGACCATTTCCGGTATTAATTGCTGATATTCCTTGACCAATTCCAGCATTAACTCCGCAGATTGCTGCTTTATCATCACAATCAGCATTGGCTTCAATAGCAGAACCATCACCTGTATTTTCAACTTTCATAGACGATTGACTTGTAAATGCCTGAAACAAAGTTTTACCTGTAATAAATGAGGCATACCAATCCCCATTTTGGGTCACTGTCACAATTGGGTAATTATCAGAATTACCGGTAAATTCTGCTGTAGGACCAGCACCAAAATTAAGAATCTCTAAAGTAGCTCTTAACGAATCACCACTTTGAGCTTTAATGGCTGAACCGTCACCATAGTTAGTTACATCTGTAGCAGCATAATTGAAGTAAGGATTTATTATATTACTTATTATCTGAGTAGCTTCATTTACTGTCAAACAATATTCAGAATCTCGAACTGGCTGGTTTCTTGTAGATCCAATGATAACTCCCCCGTCTTCATAACAAATATCATTACCAATTTTTACCCAATCATCATCTGTTTGGGCATAAGCAACGCTGGCAATCCTGGTTCGGGGTGTCATCTCTGCATCTGTTCCCACCGCTATTCCTAGCCAGTGGTTTGAGGTATTAAATAAATCTTCCGGCAAGGTCGTGCTCGATCCTAAAGTCACATGAAACAAACCATTGTCCACATCTACCGAACCTTGTGTTTCCGACCAGAGAGCAGTTCCACCGGAATCGACATCATAGATTGAAAAAGTGATGGATATATTTCCGTTTGTCGGGTCTCCATTGTTATCCGTTAATCTTCCTTGATAACCTATTAAATTGGGAACATCGGCAGATAATAAACCAATTATCAATAAAAAAGCTACCACTACTACAACCAGATTTCTGTTTTTCTTAACCATTTTTCCCTCCTTTGGATTTTGTTTTTTATTAGATATTTTGTCTTTTTTTTAACACAGGTTTTCGCTGATTATTATGATAAATTATGTTTAAGAACCATAAGTTAAGATATTTCATTTTTTATTCATAATGATCCTCATCACAATCAGCCGAAATGAAATGAATATCTAAATTAGTTCATTATGATTGTGCTTTTTAGTCTGCTTTATCTTTTTCTTTTTGCTTTTCTTTCACA
Source organism: Candidatus Cloacimonadota bacterium (assembly GCA_021108315.1). Classification (GTDB taxonomy): domain Bacteria; phylum Cloacimonadota; class Cloacimonadia; order Cloacimonadales; family TCS61; genus JAIORE01. The sequence goes on along the minus strand of JAIORE010000428.1, from coordinate 6,996 downwards.
TCCTGTTAATCCTTTAATCAAGAAAATCATAGTTCAGACGATTTTTTCAGTTCACCGCCTTCACATAAAAGAATTTCTTACTAAGCAGAACAGGAGCACTCCAACTTTCATCAACAAAAGTTCCCGTTGTATCTTCTAAAAACCCCGAATACGGATCATCAGATGAATAAACTTTGTAGGAAGTTGCATCGGAAACAGAATCCCAGATGATATAAACAGTATAAGCAGTAATTGAAATAAGAACATTTGCCGGTGATTGAATATAAAGATTATAGAGTTCAGAATGGTTTGAATTTGTCCAAGGTTCATAATTTACAATTCCATAGATTGAATTATCGCTATCATCATAAATATTGGCATCTATTTCATTTGAGCTAACAGTACCCCAATAAACATATCCTACATCAATATCAGAACTTCCATTATAAAAATTATATTGTCCATTATCAAAAATATCGTTCCATTCATCAATATTATTACCAAAAGTTGGTATGCTTCCATCTGCAATATGAATTCCCTGAGTTTGATTATCGCTAATCACACAATTTTTGATTGAGGAAGCAGAATTATTAGAAATATATAAACCGGTAGTAGCACTTTCTTTGATTTCACAGTGGGAAATTGATATATTATTTGTAGAATTATTCATATAAATATTTCCAGTACTTGATCCACCGTAAAAAATATCACAATATGTAAGACTACAACCGGTATCAGCACTGTTATAATAAATATTTCTCCAATCCCCAGATGCTGGAGTTTCCTGATTTGAAGTGAATGTGATATGATCTGTTTCTGTACCGTTTGCAATCAGAGTTCCCAAGACATGAAGATGATATGGACCATTAAATTTCAATGTATTACCTTCTTCAATCGTTAGCGTGTCTCCATTATTTATAGTAACATCTCCTCCAATGACATAAGGAGCATTATGATTCAACCAAGTTGATGTATAAACTGTTGATGCAAAAGCAAAAATTGAATTGTGAGTGTTTCCAGTAATATTCATAGTTCCGGTAATATTTCCCAAAGCATTAGCTGGAAAATAAATTGCATAACTTCCGTTTTCCTGTATCACACAGTCAGAAATAAGATGATTGGAAGTAGTAGTGCTAGAATAAACTCCGTAAGTATCATTATTATTTATCACAGAATTGGAAATAGTAGGATTAGAATTATTGGCAAGATACAAACCGGAATTAGCACTTTCTTTGATTTCACAGTTGGAAATAGATATATTATTATTAGAATTGTTTATATAAATATTGGCAGTGCTTGATCCTCCATAGGAGATTTCACAATATGAAAGACTACAGCCTGCATCAGCACCATTGAAATAGATATATCTCCAATCTCCCGTGTTAGGAATTTCCTGATTTGAAGTAAAGGTGATATGATTAGCATCTGTGCCATCGGCAATTAGAGTTCCCAAAACCTGTAAATGAAAACTTCCATTGAATTTTAACGTATTTCCCTCATTGATAGTTAGGGTATTTCCATCATTTATCGTTACATCTCCTCCAATAACATAAGGAACATTATGATACAACCAAGTTCCGGTATAGATTGTTTCAGCATCAACAAAAATAGAGTTATATTCATTACCGGCAATATTCATTGTTCCTGTAATATTTTTCACACTATTTGCGAGGGTTCGTATTGCATAGTTATCGTTATTTTGAATCGTACAATCAGAAATATTTGGATTAGAATTATTGTAAGCATAGATGCCAATTGTTCCGCTTTCTTCTATCAAACAATTAGAAATTGTTACATTGTTCCCTGAGTTATTTAATATGATATTTCCAGAACTTATTCCCCCGTACGAAATATCACAATATGAAAGGCTACAGCCCGGATCGGCACTATTAAAATAGATATATTTCCAGTATCCTGAGTTAGGGATTTCCTGGTTTGAGGTAAAAGTTATATGTTTTAGCTCTGTACCCTCTGCAACGAGAGCACCAATAACTTGTAATTGTTTACCTTCATTGAATTTTATTGTATTTCCTTCTTCAATAGTTAAAGTATCTCCATTATTTATCGTAATATCACCATCAATAACATAAGGAACATTATGATTCAACCAAGTTCCAGTATAAATTGTTCCAGCTTCAACAAAAATAGAGTTATTTACATTACCGGTAATATTCATAGTTCCTGTAATATTTTTCACATTATTTGCAGGAGTTTGGATTGCATAGCTATTATTATTTTGAATCGTACAATCTGAAATATTGGGATATGAACTGAGATAAACATAAATACCCAAAGTACCACTATTTTCAATAATGCAATTAGAAATTGTCACATTATTTCCTGAATTATAAACATATATGTTTGCTGCACTTACACCTCCATAGGAGATATTACAATAATTGAGAATAGTTCCGGGATCAGAACCGTTAAAGAAGATATATTTCCAATTACCAGGTGCAGGAGTTTGCTGATTTGAAGTAAATGAAATATGATTTGTTGAAGTTCCATTGGCAATAAGAGCACCGAAAACTTGCAAGTAAAAATTCGTTTCAAATTTTAATGTGTTCCCTTCTTCAATAGTTAGAGTTTCACCGTTATTTACTGTAACATTTCCACCTATTACATAAGGAACATTATGATTTTGCCACGTGCAGGTATTAACCGTTCCAGCATCTGCAAAAATTGAGTTGTTGGTATTTTCGGTAATATCCATAATTCCTGTAATATTGTTTAAATTATTTGCAGAAACACGAATTGCATAGCTACCATTATTTTGGATAATACAGTTATTGATAAGGGGATTCCCTGTTGCATACGATGAATAAATTCCATAAGTTGCACTGTTTTCAATGGTGCAATATGTAATAAAAGGAGTCGAAGCACTGTAAACATTAATACCGGAACTACCACTTTCATCAATATTACAATTAGAAATTGTTACATTACTTCCTGAATTGCTGATATAAATATTTCCACCGTTTGATCCTCCATAGGAAATATTACAATAATTGAGAACAGAACCTGCATCGGCTGCATTAAAATAAATATATCTCCAATCACCTGAATTTGGAGTTGCTTGATTTGAGGTGAATGTGATAGGATATGATTCTGTCGCATTTGCAACTAAAGTACCTAAAACTTGTAATTGACAATTAGTTTCAAATTTCAATATACTTCCTTCTTCAATAGTAAGAGTTTCAGCGTTGTTTACTGTAACATTTCCACCTATTATATAGGGGACATTATGGTTTTGCCACGTTCCAGTATAAACCGTTCCACCATCTACAAAAATGGAGTTGTTTGTATTTCCGGTAATATTCATAGTGCCTGTAATATTTTTCAAATTATCTGCAAAAACACGAATTGCATAGCTACCATTATTTTGGATAATACAGTTACTAATTAGAGGAACTCCGGTTGCATAATAGGAATAAATCCCGTAAGTTGTGTTATTTTCTATTTTACAATCAGCTATTGAGGGAGTAGATGAACTATGAATGTAAATTCCGGAACTGCCACTATTATCAATATTGCAATTAGAAATTGTGACGTTACTTCCTGAATTATGAATATAAAGTTCTCCAGAGTTAGATCCTCCATAAGAAATATTACAATAATTGAGAATTGAACCTGTGTCTGCATCATTAAAATAAATATATTTCCAATCTCCCTTATCAGGTGCTATTTGGTTGGAAGTAAATGTTATAGAATCTGCAAGTGTGCCATTTGCAATTAGAGTTCCGAGAACTTGGATCTGATAATTACCATTAAATCTTAAGTCACACCCGGGTTCGATCGTTAATGCTACACCATCAATAATTGTAATATCTCCATTGATGAAAAATGGAAAACCTATGTTTTGCCAAGTTGAATTAAAATTAACATTATTTGCAGAAATTTTTATTCCGTCATAATTGTCATAAATAGGAGTAACTGGCCCATTATTTACAAAATTCATACTTCCTGAAATATTTCCAGCACAATTAGCGTATAGACTAATAGGATACTTATAACAATTTGAAATTGAACAATCTGATATTGTAGACAAAGAACCATTATCTACAAAAATTCCATTTGTATTACTTTCGGTAACATTACAGTTTGAGATGCTGACATTTGTTCCAGAACCTGTAATGTAAACTGATGCAGTAAAATTTCCCCCATAAGTTATATCACAATAATCAAGAATAGATCCGACATCAGCACCATTGAAATAGATATATCTCCAATCTCCTTTTGCTTGGATCGTCTGGTTAGATGTAAAAGTAATCAGACTATCTGATTTTCCATCTGCTATAAGAGCTCCTTGAATTTGAATATACAAATCGTTATCAAATTTGACGATACAATCCGGTTCAATAGTCAATGTCTCTCCATCAGTTACGGTTACATTACCTGTTATGATATGTGGACTATCTGATAGTGTCCAGATTTCCGTATTGATCACTCCGCTATGGTTCAATGCTTGAATACTGCCATAAAAAATTACAAAATTAATAATAAGTAAAAATAAACTTTTTTTCAACATAAAAATCTCCTTTGTTATACCTAAATTAAGCGATTTATTTTTTCATTATGCACTAAATTCTTTTGTAAAAGTGAATTAGGAAAAAATCTTGAAAGACCTAATGGGTATTACTGCAATTTTTTCCAAATTATTTTACTAAAAGAATTTAACACCTAATTTCAAAATAAATCGCACAAATTAGGTTATAATATTTGAATTTACAATTTCACCATCCAAGTTTAATTTGAAAAAATTGCAATCTTGGATAATTTTCGCTACATACTCCTACTTTTCCACTAAATAAATTGATAAAAATACTATGTAACTTTCTATGATTATAGAGAATAACTGTCAAGCTGCTTTTTAATAATCATAATATTCTTAATTGTAAACATTTATATAAAAAGTAGTAAAAAAGTATTTAACTTTTTGTTCTTATTGACAAAAACAAGTTTGCTGATTTTTTGATTTTTCGTAAAAGAATGAGGAATATAATGGATTTAAGTAAAAATCGGAAATTCTTTGAACTGGCTATTAATCAAGAGAAACAGCTTGATTTTGAAAGAATTTTTCATAATAATAATGAAATTCATCTTGAAATCGGGAGCGGTAGAGGTGAATTTATTGAAAGAATCTCAACAATGTATTCGATTATAAATTTTCTGGGAATAGACTTGAAAGAAAAAAGGATTAAAACGATTCTCAGAAAATTAGATACAAAAAATCACTCAAATGTCCGTCTCGCAAAAATTTATATTGATGAAAATGTAACAAAGTGGATTCCAGAAAGTTCAATAGAAAAGATTTATCTGATGTTTCCAGATCCTTGGCCCAAGAAAAAACATAATAGAAGAAGATTGATTAATGCTAACTTTCTTAATGCTCTAAATAAAATTCTAAAAGTAAACGGATTAATTGAAATCACAACCGATCATCAGAATTATGCAGAATGGATAATTGATATTTTTAAAGAAAGAGAAAATTTTAAAGCTGTTTTCCAGAATGGATTTACTCATAAAATTCAACCAAATCATATTGAAACACATTTTGAAATAAAAAAGAGAGAAGAAGGGTTTGCACCAATTTTTATGAATTATCTTAAAGTGAGGGAATTATGATTGATAATGATAAACTAAAGATTATTTTCAAGAAGAATTCGGAACTCAAAACATATAATTGGAACAAATTTGCTTGTAAAGAAGAAGATGCTTTTAGATTTAAAAAAGAAGAATCAGATTTTATGCGATCGGCTTTTGCAGTTGATAGAGACCGGATTTTGTATAGTGGTGCATATCGTCGTTATCACGGAAAAACGCAGGTTTTTTCTTTCACAAATCTATTTGATGAGGAGATGACCAATCGTAATCTTCATACCACTTATGTTTCTCAAATTTCACGAACGATTGGCAAAGCATTGGGACTTAATCTTGAATTGATAGAAGCTATTGCCTTGGGACACGATCTGGGACATTCTCCTTTTGGTCACGATGGTGAAGTTGCTCTTTCGGAAAATTGCGTAAAAAATGGAATTGATCAATTTCATCATAATATAGAAAGTTTGCATATTGTAGATAATATTTCACATCAAGGAGAGGGTTTGAATCTCACTTTTCAGGTTCGAGATGGAATAATTTCTCACGATGGAGAAGTTCATAATACCCAATTAAAACCAGATTTAAACAAAACAGAAAACGATATAAAAAACTATATTGATCATAAGAAGAATGGTGAAAAATTTACTTGGATGCCGGCAACAATGGAAGGATGTGTGGTCAGGATTTCGGATACGATTGCCTATATTGGACAAGATATTGAAGATGCTATAAGAAGCAAAATTCTCAAGCGTGATGAAATACCAAAAAAATGTACTAAATATCTGGGAAATAGGAATAGTTTGATTATTGATACATTAGTTCGTAGTGCAATTGTGAATAGTTACGATCAGGAATACGTTGCTTTTGATGAAGAAACCTCGCATTATCTTTTTGAGTTAAAAAAATTTAATTACCAGCATATTTATACAAATAAAGATGTTAAAAAAATTAAGAAAATAATTTTTAGAAGTATGAAATTTCTTTTTCAGCAATATTTAGATGAACTAACAGCCAAAAATAAAGATTCAAAAATTTTTACCCAGTTTTTGGATAATAAATGTGATAGATACTTACAAAATCATAATGATGCTGAGAAAGTTCGAGATTTTATCGCCACAATGACAGACCGGTATTTTAATGAAGAAGTGAAAAATTATCTTTTGCCGGGAAGATTTTTATAAGGTCTGAACCACAGATTTTCACGGATTAATTGATTTCACAGATTCGAACGCTGCAACATCAGTGCAATCAGTGAAATCCGGTGCGTCACGATGCGTTGTATAGTCAGCTGGTGCAAATCCAGTGCGACTAATTTTCCGTTCGGTCGTAAGTGAAAAAGATGGCTATTTTCAGTAATGATCTGGTCAAAGCTCTTTGAATCGGTAAGTAAGCCGTAGCGAAAGCGAACAGGTTTAG
>JAIORE010000449.1 GCA_021108315.1 Candidatus Cloacimonadota bacterium | reverse complement strand
AACAACTATTAAATTTATATGGAATATCTGGAAACCTGTCTCTACTCTACTGGTGCAAACACTATTTTTTAGTTAATTTTATCTATTTTCTTCCAATTATAATTCTAATTATTACATGTCAACTTGTAACAAGAATAATATAATCTAATACATCGCCACAATTTTATTCCCTGGAATATTCTTGATTACAGATTTTAATTCTAAACTCAATAGCATCATTGATAGTTCACCAATTGATAGTTTTGATTTCACAAAAAGGTCATCAAAATGTATTTCCGGTTTGTTATCTAAAATTAAGTTATAAATAAAATTTTCTTCCTTATTCAATTTTGGAAATACTTTGTCTTTGATGACGGGAACCAGATCATATTCCTCCAAAATATCTTGAGAGCAAGTTACAATTTTTGCCCCGAGTTTGATAAGATAATTCGGTCCTTTTGATTCTTCTCGATTAATATCTCCCGGAAGAGCAAAAACATCACGATTTTGTTCCAAAGCAAATTTGGAAGTTAGCAAAGCTCCGCTCTTTTTACTTCCTTCAATCACAAAAGTTCCGAGAGATAATCCACTGATCAATCTATTTCGGTTAGGAAAATTCCACTTTTCAGGTTTACTTCCTGGAATATACTCAGAAATTAAAAGTCCATCCTCTAAAATTTTATCGGCAAGCCCTTGGTTTCTTCCCGGATATATTTGATCACATCCGGTTCCCATTACTGCAATTGTTGGCATATTATTTTCCACTGCACTAAAATGGGCTAATGTATCAATTCCATAGGCAAGTCCACTCACGATTGTGAATCCGGATCGGGCAAGTTCAGAACCAATATTTTTAGTCATGATTTGACCATAAGCACTTGCTTTTCGAGTTCCGACAATTGCTATACATTTTCGGAAAATATCAATATTCCAGTTTCCTCTATAGAACAAAAACAAGGGAGGAGCATAAATATTATTTAATAATTTCGGATAATTATCATCTAGGATAGAGATAAATTTAATATCATATTTCAGGATAAGATCAGATATCTTTTGCCAGTCAAAATTATAAGTATCATTTGCTAATTCATTTTTAATAGATGATGATAAGAAATCAACATCTTTCAATACACAAGCATTATCACCAAGAAAATTCATCGGTTTACCAAAAAGATCAATCAACTTTTTTGCTTTTGCTCTTCCAATATTTTTCGTAGTTGTTAATTTTAACCAATTCTTAATATCATTCATTAAAGTATATCCTTATTATTGAAATTTGAGAACAAATTTATTGTCTATTTTTTTTGTCTACAATAAAAAAACGGGCTCAGCTGAACCCGTTTAAAAAACATAATTATTAGTTTTTTATTTTACTTGAAGAAATTCAATTCTACGATTTCTAGCTCTTCCCTCTTTTGTATTATTTGGAGCGATCGGATCTTTTGGTCCAAAACCTTTTGATGATAATCTATCAGCATCAATACCACTATTTATGAAGAAATTCATTACAGCTTCAGCACGTTTTTTAGAAAGTGTGACATTATAGTTAAGTGAACCTGTATTATCTGTATATCCATTGATTGCAAGTTTCATTTCAGGATAATTTTCAAGTGTTTTAAGTACCATAGTCAAGGTTGTTTTTGCATTGAGTGTAAGTACAGATTTACCGGAAGCAAAAGTAACGCCATCCAGAATAATTGGTTTCTCTGCTTCAAATTTGATAATTTCACAACCGAATCTATCAACTTGTACTCCAATTTTTGTTCGCGGACATTTGTCTTTATGATCAGGAATACCATCATAATCTGTATCTAATGCACATCCATTGTTATCTACCTTTATTCCTTTAGGAGTATTTGCACATTTATCTTGATAATCAGCAATTCCATCTTCATCAGTATCTATTGGACAACCATTTAAATCAATTTTTACTCCCTCTGGAGTATTGGGACATTTGTCTTCGTAATCTGCAATACCGTCTTTATCAGAATCTATTGCACATCCATTTGAATCGACTTTTACACCATCTGGAGTGTTAGAGCATTTATCTTTATAATCAGCAACGCCATCTTTATCAGAGTCTATTGGGCAACCATTTTTATCGACTTTTGCTCTCTTAGGAGTATTGGCACATTTATCTATATAATCAGCAATACCGTCTTTATCAGAATCTACTGCACATCCATTTGAATCGACCTTTACACCATCTGGAGTGTTAGAGCATTTATCTTTATAATTTGGAACACCATCTTCGTCAGAATCTATTGGACAACCATCAGAATCAACTTCTATCCCTTTTGGTGTTTCAGGACAGAAATCATATTTATTCTTTACACCGTCTTTATCAGTGTCTTTTGGTCCTCCAAAGAAAAAAGTAAACCCGGCTCGTAGTTCTAAAGCTACTGTGTGTTGATCATTATAACCGGATAAATCATCACCATGTTCTACTATTTGATGATAACGAAGACTTGTATCAAATGCCAATAATCGTGTGAAAAAATAATTAAATCCAGCTCCTGTATTGATAATGAAATCTTTTTGCATTGCTCCATTTACGGAATGTCCCTTTCTATCAAAAAAGCCTATGTCATCTGTTTCATTTGTTACATCACGCAAATCCCAGTGAAGCAATCCACCACCGAGAAAACCATAAGGTATGAATTTTTTATCCTTAGCAAAATTAAAACGCAAATTTGCAGTAATAGGATATAGGTAAGTTACGTATTGTGTACTATTTTGATCCTTATGTGGTTGTGTCCAGCCAGTGCTAGCATTGAGTTCTAAACCAATTTGTTTTGAAAAAAAGACACCAGCATTAAGTCCTGTCCAACATTTGATTTTGCTATTCTCTTCTCCTCCAATTAATTGAATACCACTAAAATGTGCACCGAGATAAACCATACCTCCATCAATTTGGGCATTAAGATTAGCAAAAAATAAAATAACTAAAAAAGAAAAGAATAAGATTTTTTTCAGTTCCATAATTATTTCTCCTTGTTTTTTTTATAAGGAAATTTTTTACGTTTATCTCGTCAAGTCAATATTATGTCAATTCGGATGATATTTCCCAAAAAATAAATTTGACGGCTAAAAAAATTGTCTATCATACAAAAAACGGACTCAATTGAGCCCGTTTAAAAATATAACTATTTGCTCTTTTATTTTATTCGAATAAATTCAATTCTACGATTTTTTGCTCTTCCTTCTTTTGTATTGTTTGGAGCAATCGGATCTTTTGGACCAAAGCCCTTTGCTGTCAAACGATTAGCTTGGATACCGCTATTCACAAAGAAGTTTTTCACAGCTTCCGCACGCTTTTTAGAAAGGTTTACATTATAATCAAAAGAACCTGTATTATCTGTATATCCATTTATAGAAATTTTCATTTTTGAATAATTTTTTAATGTTATAAGAACTTTCATCAAGGTAGTTTTTGCTTTTGGAGTAAGCACAGATTTACCTGAAGCAAAAGTAACTCCATCAAGAATAATTGGTTTTTCTGCTTCAAATTTGATAATTTCACAACCAAATTTGTCAATTTTTACATTTCTTGGAGTATTTGGACATTTATCTTTTGAATCAGGAATTCCATCTTTATCTGAATCAGTTGGTTTCTCAACAATTTTACAACCATTCTTATCAACTCTAACACCAATTTTAGTTTGTGGACATTTGTCTCTGTAATCAGGAATACTATCTTTATCTGAATCCAAAGGACACCCTTTTGCATCTACCTTTACACTCTTTGGTGTATTTGCACATTTATCTTTGTAATCAGCTACGCCGTCTTTGTCTGAATCTTTTGGGCAACCACTTTCATCAACTTTTGCAGCTTTTGGTGTATTTGCACATTTATCTTTATAATTTGCTATACCATCTTTGTCTGAATCTACAGCACACCCATCAGAATCCACTTTTACTCCTTTGGGAGTACTTGGACAAAGATCGTATTTATCTTTAATTCCATCTTTATCACCATCTTTTTTTGCTCCAAAGAAATAAGCAATTCCAAGTCTGAATTCTAAAATTGCAGATTGTTGATCGTTATAACCCGATAGATCATCTTCATGTTCTAATAACATATGATAACGAGCACTTGCATCAAGACCAAAAGAATTTGTGAAGAAGTAATTCAAACCAATTCCGGCATTTATTATAGCATCTCTTTGCATTGCACCGTTAATAGTATTACCGCGTCTTTCCCAAAACATATGGTCATCAGTATCATTTGTGACATAACGCACATCCCAATAAAGCATACCGACACCAAGTAAACCATAAGGAATTAACTTTTTATCGGTTGCAAAATTAAAACGTAAATTGGTTGTTACAGGATAAAGATAAGTTATGAATCTTGTTCCGTACAAATCATCCGGTGGTCGTGTCCATCCCATACTCGCATTGAATTCAAATCCTAAACGCTTAGAGAAATAATGTCCTCCATTAATTCCCCACCAGCATTTTACCTGACTGTTTTCTTCTCCGCCAACCAATTGGATTACACTAAAATGCGAACCCAAAAAAGTCGTTCCCTTATCAATCTGGGCATTCAGATTGAAAGAAAATAAAATCACGAGAAATGAAATAAATAAAATCTTTCTCATTTTCATACTATCACCCCCTAAATATTTTACTTTATTGAACTTTTGTGCTTTTTCCTGGCAAGTAAATATTTGTTTTTACTAATTTATGTCTTATTAGATTAATGCTTTAGCAAAAAAATATGATTAATCAAAAGTTCATTAATTGTTCAATTGCTCAGAACAAAATGTTTTTCTTTTGCAATTTGGACAGAATTTGCCCATCCATATTTCGTCAAATTGATTCATCATAGGATTGATAATTTGTTTATCATTTGTTATTATTCCCGATTCAAAATTTCTTTTATCTATGCTTTTTGAACCCATTCCTGAACCGGTAAGATTGGCACTTCCCATAAAGGCAAATGTCCCATCTATTATCACCATCTTTGAATGGTTTCTAGGACAAAGCATTTTTTCTAAATTATCAATCAAAACTGGATAACGATCAAAATCTTTTCTAAAAGCCGGTCCGGGTTCTTTGGCATGCAAAATTCTTATGGAAATGCCTTTAGCAATTAAATCAGAGAGAATTTGTAAGAAAGGTACGAAAGCTGAATTTTTCTTCACATACATATCTTTGATATCTGAGGTAGCAATCCAGAGAAATCTTTTTACTAACGGTATTTGTTTTGAAATTACTTCATCGTAAATTTCTCTATTTGAAATATATTTTGTAAATAGCATAATCATTAGTTTATAAAATTAATGTTCTCGCAAAGAAAGAAGAAATTGAATATTTGGTATCTGTAAGTTCTGTGATAATTTTTTCTTTTTTCTCAGCGTTCTTTACGTATTTTTTCTTCTGCGTCTTTGCGTGAAACTCTTTTTATTTGATTTTGTTCGTTGTTAAAATTTTCTTTGTATAGGCTTACCCAAATTAAGTATTTATAAGATTCTTCATCAACTTAACAGATTCTGCTAATCCGCTAAAAACTGCTCGGGCAATAATGCTATGACCAATATTATATTCTTCAAAAATTTCCATTTTTACTAAATGATGGATGTTATGATAATTCAACCCATGTCCTGCAACAATCCTCATACCAGCTGTTTTTATCAATTTTGCAGCTTTTTTGATTTTCTTCAATTCCTCTTCGATTTCATTTGCATCAGTTAGATTCGCATATTTCCCAGTGTGAATTTCTACAGCATCAGCACCTATTTTATCAGCTAATTTTATCATTTCCAAATCAGGTTCGATAAAAACACTAACTTCTATGCCAGCATCTTTAAGCTCTTTGATAGAACTTTCCATATCTCTGGTAAGAAGCAATCCGCCTTCAGTGGTCAATTCCTCTCTTTTTTCAGGAACAAGAGTTACTGTGTCCGGTTTTAGCGTTTTTGCGATTGAAATCATTTCCGGGGTTGCTGCCATTTCCAGATTTAGCTTTGTTTGGATAGTTTGTCGTAATAATTTCACATCTCTCAGTTGGATATGACGACGATCTTCTCTAAGATGAACTGTAATTTGATCGGCTCCACTCTGTTCTGCAATCGAAGCGGCATATAAAGGTTCCGGTTCGATTCCCATTCGTGCTTGTCGTATTGTTGCTACATGATCAATATTTATACCTAAATCAGCCATAAATTCTCCTACTATTTAATATATTTTTTCCACAAAGACAGAAAGGAAGATAAAAGAATCACAAGGAAGAATTGTCATACATTGTGAAAGAAGACAGAAATTGCCGAATCACGAGCGAAGCTCTTTTGACGCACGAAGTGTATTTGATAAGCGTAGCTTATTTCTCCGTTTTTCCATTTTTTCATTTCTTTTTCTTCATCTTTTAGTCCGTGTTAGTCAGTGGCTTATTTTTTTTCCTTTTTATCTGTTTTTATCAGCGGCTAAATTCTTTTTTCCCTATCTTTCTTAGAAAACTCTCTCCGTTTTCAGGAAATTCTATTTGAAAATAATCTGCAATTGTCGCAGCAATATCGGAAAAACTACTTCTAATCTCTAAATCTACTGCTTTAAATTGTTTGCCAAAAACAAGCAAGGGCACATATTCTCGCGAATGATCTGTACTTTTTGTGGTTGGATCACATCCATGATCTGCCGTAATAAAAAGAATATCATCATCTTGAAGAGCAAAAAGAATTTCAGGTAATCTTGAATCAAAATATTCCAACGCTTCTGCAAATTTTTCCGGTAGATTTCTATGTCCCCACAAGCTATCAAAATCAACGAGATTTACGAATATTAATCCATTTTCCACTTCATTTAGAAATTTAATTGTAGTATCAATTCCTTCTTCATTCGTTTTGGAATGATAAGATTTTGTAAGCCCTCGAAAGTTAAAAAGATCTTCAATTTTTCCTACTCCTGCAACTTCTAAACCAGCATTTTTCAAAATATCTAAAATCGTTTTTCTGGGAGGATCAATTGAATAATCTTTTCTAAAAGCAGTTCTGCAAAAATCATTTTTGTTATTTCCAGTAAAAGGTCGGGCAATTACTCTCGCAATATTTGGATTTCCCGAAAATAATTTATAGCGAGCAATTTCACATAATTCATAGAGTTTTTCAATTGGATAAATATCTTTGTGGGTAGCAATCTGAAAAACGCTATCTGCCGAAGTATAAACAATTGGTTTTCTCGTTAAAAGATGTTCTTCTCCGAAATCATTCAAAGCTTCCGTACCGGAATATGCTTGATTACAAAGAATTCCAGGAACGCCTGTAAGCTCAATAAATTTATCAATAATCTCTATAGGAAATCCTTGAGGGTAGGATGGAAATTTCGTTTTAACTTCCAAACCGGCAATTTCCCAGTGGCCACTCGTTGAATCTTTATCAAGAGATTTTTCATTCATTTTACCAAAAGAGGCAGTAGAATCTGGGTTATTAGCAACTCCTTGAATTTCGATAATATTTCCCAATCCTGCTTTTTCAAGATTTGGTAAATTCAATCCATTCACACTTTTTGAAATGTTAACAATTGTATTTGCACCGCTATCACCGTATTTTTCGGCATCTGGCAGTTCACCAATTCCTACGCCATCCAAGATGATGATAATTACACGCTTTTTCAAAAAAGTTCCTCATTTATTGTAATATCTGCTTTGGCTCTCAAAGCTTTCAAATGACGAATCAATTTCAATTCTCGGTCAATTTGTATTAATCTTTTTTCCAAGGCACCTTTTACCTGATCAAATTTAGCAAAAGTTTGCTTTTTTTTATCTGTGATCATAATAATGTGATAACCAAATTGTGTCTTGATCGGTTCACTAATCTCATTCACATCCATAGAAAAGGCAATCTCATCAAACTCTTTCACCATTTTCCCCTTTGTAAAATAGCCAAGGCTGCCCTCTTTACAATTACTGGGACATTCAGAGCAGATTTTTGCTTCTTTCTTAAAATCTTCCGGATTTTTTATTCCGATTCGTATCTCTTTAAGTTTTTTTAATGATTCACTCGTATGATCTTTGATAAGAATATGGGAAGCTTCTACCATCTCTTCTGTTTTAAAAGAATCCAAATTCTCCTGATATATTTCTTTCAATTTTTCGATAGTGATTTCAATGGTTGTTGGAAAATTTTGTTGATAATATTTTTCAATTAAGAGGTCATTTTTTATCTTTCTTTTTATCTTATCGGTATCAAGATTATGGTCATAGAGCACTTGTTTGAACTCTTCTTGCGTATTAAATTTAAGCATAATATCTAGAAGTTTATCATCTATTTCATTCTGAGAGATCTCAATTTTTGTTTTTTCTGCTGATTGTAAAACTAAATAACCATCTATCAAATTTCCCAATGCTACTTTTTTTGTCTTATAACTCGGCTGTTCAATATGAGATTTTTTTATGATGATTTTCAATTCAGCGTTAAATTCTTCTTCTGTAATATCATAACCGTTAACTTTAGCGATTATCATTCTTTCCCCCAAAAAAATAATGCAATTTTATAATCTATAATTTAATACAAAACAATGTTTATGAATGGTAATTTATATTAATTAACATTTCACACTTCATTTTCAATTTTTCAAACTCTCCCTCTTTCCCTCTCTTTATCTAAAGCGAGAGATGACTTCTCTTTTTATTCTTCCTGCTTTTCTCATGTTCCTTCTCTTGAAATTAAGAGAAGGACAGCAGGATGAGTTCATTGAGATAAATAAACAATGTTAATATTAATCAACTCAACACTTCATCCAATTTTCTATCGTTTTTATTATTTCAAAAATTATAATATCATTTGTGCTAAATGTCAAATCGAATTCTTGTCGTCTATACCAAGTCAATTGTCTTTTGGCATAATTTCTGGTGTGTTGTTTGATGAGTTCGACACATCTATCAAGTGTGATATCTCCTTTGAAATAAGGGTAAAACTCTTTATAACCAACTGAATTCATACCAAAATCTTTCTCTTTAAATCCCATTTTAGAAAGTTCAATATTTTCTTTTTCCAAACCGCTTTTCATCATAATATCAACCCGCTTATTGATTCTTCCATAAAGTTGTTCGCGAGGAATTTCCAAATAGATATTTAATGATTTGTATTTTGGAACTAAATTCTGTTCTTTCCAGTGCTCTGCAATAGATTTACCCGAAACCAAATAAATTTCCAAAGCACGTAACATTTTATTAACATCATTTTTTGAAATTTGTTCTGCTGTATCGGGATCAATTTTCTTTAGTTCTTGATAAACATAATCTGCCCCGTTTTGTTCTGCTTTTTTTCTCAGATTTTCTCTTAGTTCTTTGGGAATATCAGGAGCATTGAACAAGCCGAATAACAAAGATTTTATATAAAATCCTGTTCCTCCGGCAACTATTGGGATTTCATTTCTTTGTGATAATTGATTAATTATTTTATCTGCTTGTTCTGTAAACATACCGGCACTAAATTGTTCATTTGGTGAAATAACATCAATTAAATGGTGTTTAACTTTTTGCAACTCTGATTTATTTGGTTTTGCAGTTCCAATATCTAAATATTTATAAATTTGGCGTGAATCTGCTGAAATTATTTCTGTTTTGAAATATTCTGCTAGATCCAAAGCAATTTTACTTTTCCCTGAAGCTGTAGCTCCTTGAATTGTTATGATTTTTTTTTCATTTTTTTTCATTTTTATCCGTTTATTATGATATTACTATCTGTTTTACATTCTCCTTCAAGTTCTCTTTCATCAAGTTCTTCTCTTAAACTCAAAAAATCATTTTCATTATCCCAAATATCACGATAAATATTTATATATGACTCTGTTTATTAATACAATTTTTCAAAACATATTTTTCAGTACAAAACAGCAAAAAATATGTTTTGTAAGTCAAAATTTTTGAATTTCTTTAAATTTTCTCAAAAATTACCATTTTAACCAAATTTACAAAAAAAAAACAGAAATTAACCTATTTCGATGATTAATTTCTGCGAGCATGACCTGATTTTGGGCACTATTTGCCATATAATGT
>JAIORE010000161.1 GCA_021108315.1 Candidatus Cloacimonadota bacterium | reverse complement strand
ACATTGCACTCCAAGCCCAGATTGAAAGAAGAGCAAGGAGAGCTGGGCAGTGCCAACCATTATAGGACATTAGATTATAGAAAAGAAAAAATATAGAAAATATAGAAGGAGAAAAAAATGAAAACATTAATCCCAAAATTCATTTTAGAGAAATCCCAAGATAACAAATTAAACGGAAACTTTCAAGCCACGACAATGTTCATAGACATTTCCGGTTTCACTGCAATGACACAAGACCTGATGAAAAACGGAAAAGAAGGAGCGGAAATTCTGTCGGAAATAATCAATGAAATATATACTCCTTCTATCAAAGCTGTTTATGACAAATACGGATTCATTTCTACTTTTGCAGGTGATGCTTTCACTTCAATATTTCCGTACAGAGATTGCAAACCAATTTTCGCTTTAAATGCTGCTCAACACATTCAAGAAATATTCAGCAGGATCGGTAAGCAAAAAACGAAATTCGGAGTCTTTGATCTCTCAATAAAGATTGGACTTTCTTATGGAACAGTGAACTGGGGTATCATACAAAGTGATAAACTCAAATCATATTACTTCAAAGGCAATGCAATTGATAATTGTGCAGAATGCGAACAAAATGCCAAAAAAGGTGAAATCATTTTTGATGAAGCTGTTTTGCTAAAGATACAGAACAAAGTGGAATTTGAAAATAAATCGAAGAACTATTTTTTATTAAAATTTATCTTGAATGTTGATAAACAAAAGCTACAGAAGAAATCAATCAAACAGCTTCCTCAAACTGATTTTATCACTGAATCAATCCTAAAACTAAAAACCAAAGGAGAATTCCGAGACATCATTTCCTGCTTTATTTCTTTTGAGGAAAACAAAAATTGGAAACAGGCGATTTCCAAGATAATGAATCTGTCCCAAACTTACGGCGGATACTTTAATAAAATTGATTTCGGCGATAAAGGCGGAAATGTTCTGGTTCTTTTTGGTGCTCCTGTAGGAAAAGAGAAAATATATTCCAGAGCTTGCGGATTTGCTTTAGCAGTAAAAAATATTCCGAACCTTAATACTCGTATCGGCTTAACTTACGGAACCGTTTTCTCAGGATTTGTAGGAAGTAAACTTCGAGAGGAATACACAGCTCTCGGAATGGTCGTAAATCTTTCAGCCAGATTTATGATGAAAGCTGGTTTTGGTGAAATCTATATTGATAAATTTATTCAGAAAAATATTAAAAAAAGATATAAAACAAATGAACTAACTGAGCAACAATTCAAAGGATTCAAAGAAAAAATACCCGTTTATACTCTCGAAAAGAAAATTGAACACAAATTTGTTTATGAAGGAAAATTGATCGGCAGGCAAAAGGAACTTCAGAAACTTAAGAGAACATTAAAACCAATACAAAACGGTAGATTCGGTGGAATCGTTTATGTACATGGAATTGCAGGTATCGGCAAAAGCAGATTGGTTAATGAATTGAAGGAAGAAGGAGAAAGGAAGAAGGAGAAAGGAGAAAAGTGGTTCTATCTCCCCTGTGATGAAATATTGCGAAAAAGTTTCAACCCGTTTACTCATTTCCTGAAACACTATTTTGAACAATCCGAGGAAAATACAAAACAAATAAACAAATCCAATTTCGAGAGTAAACTCGAAAACATTATAAAACAGACCAAAGATAAAGATATTAAAAGCGGACTTATCAGAACAAGATCAATTCTCGGGGTAATGATAAATTTGACTTGGAAAAACTCTCTGTTTGAACAGCTCAATGCAAAAGGAAGATATGAGAACACCCTTTATGCAATTAAAAACCTGATCAAAGCAGAATCTTTGCAAAAACCCGTTATTATTGAACTGGAAGACGGACATTGGATAGACAGCGACTCAAAAAAACTATTGGAAGTATTAACTATAAATGTTGAAAAATTTCCGTTTATTGTTTTTTCCGCATGCAGATTAAAAGATGACGGTTCTTTATTTAATTTTGATTTCAAAGAAGTTCCACAAAAAAATATTATCCTCGAATATCTGGAGAAAGAAAGTTCAAGAAAGTTAATTGAAAACAAACTAAACGGACAAGTTTCCGAAAAATTATTCAGTTTGATTTGGCAAAAGAGTGAAGGGAATCCATTTTATATTGAGCAGATTGTTTTGTATTTGCAAGAAAATGAACTGATTGATGAAAAACTGATCCTAACAAAAAAAGAGATTGAAATTCCCCAAACCATAAATTCAATTATTGTTGCTCGAATTGACAGACTCACTACAGAACTGAAAGAACTCGTACAAACTGCTTCCGTTCTGGGAAG
This sequence comes from Candidatus Cloacimonadota bacterium, assembly GCA_021108315.1. GTDB lineage: Bacteria > Cloacimonadota > Cloacimonadia > Cloacimonadales > TCS61 > JAIORE01. The sequence continues at coordinate 7,853 of JAIORE010000161.1, read as the reverse complement.
AGAATTTGCCATAAATATCCTATCCGCAATGCTAAACAGAAAAGAGATAAATAAAGAGCTTATAGAAGGTGAAAAAGAAAACATCTGGAATGCTCTTACACAGATAAATTACATCTTCAAACACGCTCTGATCCGTGAAACAGTTTATGAAATGCAACTGAAAAAACAACTTAGGAAATTGCATAAACTTGCAGCGAAAACAATAGAAAATATATATAAAAAAGATTTGAAAGAATTTTACGGAGAGCTTGCCAACCATTATGAAAAAGCTGAAATAAAAGATAAAACAATTGAATTTCTGCAAAAAGCAGGTAATTTTGCAAAAGAAAATTATAAAAATGAACAGGCTTTTGGATTTTATGAAAAATTGTTAAAACAGCAAGTCAATATTGAACTTAGGATTGATATTCTTATTAAAAAAGGTGATATTCTCGAACTTATTGGAAAATTGAAAGAAGCGGAAGAAACATTCAGAAAATCTCTCACATTATCGGAAAAGATTGAAGATCAGAAAAGAATTGCAGAATCTTCTAATTCTCTCGGTTGGCAGTTCTTCATAAAAGGCAATTATGTAAAGGCGATGGCTTATTATGAGAAATCCTTAGAAATTTTCGAAGAACTCGGAAATAGAATAGGAATTTCAAAAGCAATTAATAATATTGGACTTGTTCATTATAATCAAGGCAATTATGATAAAGCGATGGAATATCTTGAAAATGAATTAAATATCTGTGAAGAAATCGGAGATAAAAAAGGGATTTCAGCAGCAATTAATAATATGGGAGTTGTTCATTATATTCAAGGCAATTATGATAGAGCGATGGAATGTTTTGAGAAAAAATTAAAAATCAGTGAAGAAATTGGAGATATAAAAGGTATTTCATCAACAATTAATAATATGGGACTTATTTATCGTGGTCAAGGCAATTATGATAAAGCGATGAAGTGTTATGAAAAGGCATTAAAAATTGATAAAGAGCTTGGAAATAAAAGTGGAATTTCACATGAATTCAGGAATATGGGACTTATTTATCATGATCAAGGAAATTATAGTAAAGCGATGGAATATCATGACAAAGACTTAAATATCTGTGAAGAACTAGGGAGTAAAAGTGAAATTTCAGCAGGTATTGGAAATATGGGAAATGTTTATTACTGTCAAGACAATTATGCAAAGGCGATGGAGTGTTATGAGAAGCAATTAATAATCTGTGAAGAACTTGGAAATAAAAGAGGAATTGCACTAGCAGTTGGTAATATGGGAAGTATTTATGCTTATCAAGGCTTTTATAAAAAAGGGATGGAATGTTTTGAGAAAAAATTAAAAATCAGTGAAGAACTCGGAGATAAAAAAGAAATATCAGTGACAGTTGAGAATATTGGGCATATTTATAAAAATCAAGGCAATTATGAAAAAGCAATGAGATTTTATAAAAAGCAATTAATAATCTATGAAGAACTTGGAAATAAAAGAGGAATTGCACTAGCAGTTGATAATATTGGGAATGTTTATTCTAATCAAGGCAATTATAAAAAAGCAATGGAGTGCTATGAGAAAGCTCTTGAAATCGATAGAGAATTTTATTTTAAATCACATCTAATAAATCATTTATCCGATGAAGCAGAATGTCTCAACAAAATGCAAGAATACAGCAAAGCAAGAGAGTTTAATGAAAAATGTTACATTGCGGCAAAGGAGCTTGATGATAAATCGCATATTTTCTCATCCGAAGTCCTTAAAGAAAAAATAAACTTCAAACAATCTGATGATTATCAAAAGAATCTACAAAGCATTGAAAACCTGAAAATCCTTCTTAAAGATGAAAAAGAAGAAAAAAATATTGCTGCGCTTAATTATGAAATTGCTCTAATGCTTAATGAGATAAAAAAAGAAAATTCAGAATACAAGAAAAAAGCTATTTCAATTTATAAGAAACTTTACAAGAAAACACCGAAAATTGAATATAAGAATAAATATGAGGAATTGGAGAAATTGTTGTAGGTCACAAACCGAGTTGATTAAAAAATAAAAAATTGGAGGATATAATGAGAAGTGTATTAGTTATTTGTCTGATCATAATTAGTTTACAAATGGTTTTTGCTTTTGAGATGAATCCACCTGTTAATTTAACAACAGAAGTGATTGAAAATGATGTAAACTTAACATGGGAACAACCAAGTGCCGGAGAGGAAACAGGATGGATCTATAGAGGAAATAATACTTACGGAGGTAGTATAGCGGCAAGTAGTCTAACTCCCTGGTATGTAGCCAGTCCTTTTTCAGTAGAGGAAATGAGCTATTACAGCGGTTCTCAGCTTGCAAGAGTAAAGTTCTATCCCACTGCAGCAACTGCAAATTATTCCATTTGCGTTTGGACATCACCTCCCTGGGAAGAAGATCAAATAGTAGAATATCCGGTTAGTAATCCTATTATCAACAATTGGACAGAAGTTATCCTTCCTGATCCTGTCGAAATAATTCAGGGAAATGAATTGTGGATTGGCTACAAAGTTACTCAAACGGATAACAATTATGTGGCTGCGGGGAGAGACACCGAACCGGCAGAAGCCGGATTTTGGGCAAACTTCGGTGCAGTTTGGATTGATTATTCTTCAGCCGGTTTTGATCATAATTGGTTATTACAAGGATTGTTAGAAGATAATACAGGTCAAAGGGGCGTAATCAATAAAAATATTTTTTCTTCTTATTCACCAATAAATTATCGTCCTGTGATCACACATAATATTGAACAGGATTTGGTTGATGAACCCTATTCCGGTAAAATTCAAAATATAGATAACGACCTGAATCGAAGTCTTCTGGGATATAATGTATATCGAGACAGTGTTTTGATTCATACTACAACAAATCTAACAGAACTGTCTTTCACGGATTATGACTTGAGTAATGCCACTTATTCATATTATATAACTGCGAATTATGATGGAGGAGAATCAGCCGGCTCGGATGTGAAATATGCTATTGTTTACACACCGGAAATATCTGATCTTTTTTATTATGAATCAACTTTTGCCAATAGATCATTACCAGATACTAATGATCCCACAATTTCTTGTTATTGGCAGAAATTTCATCCTGAAAGATCAGGAGCATTAAAGAATATTATATTTGCTCTATGTCCAAGCTATGGAATTAGTTCAAATGGCGTGTTATCTCTTTCTATATACGATAATATCGGTGGTAATTTTGTTGATGAACTAAATTTTGATATGGATAGTATCTCAGAAGATGCTTGGTATGAATTCGATATGTCAGCATTAGCTTTTTCCTTTTCTGCTGCAGAAGATTTCTGGATCCAAATCTCGTTTACTCCTGATAGCGGTGATGATCAATTATGGTTTTATTGCGGAGCACCGGAAAACGGAATTGATGTATTCTATGATAGTTATTCAGCTTTTGAAATAGACGGAAGCTATTATTGGTGGATAGATGGCAATGATCATTCTTATGATGAGATCAATATGATTGCAGAAATTATTTATGAAGAAGAATTAGTATATCATGAGTCAACCGGTGGAATCTGTGAATTACCTCATGAAAATTATGGTGATATTAATTATTGGCATCTCTTCGCTCCAGAGAATTTTGGAACTTTAGAAAAATTGAAACTAAATATAGCTTCTTCTGCCAGTTCAAGTGGAACACTTTTCTTTGATATCTTCGATGAAAGAGGAGGAACTAATCTTGGTGGTCTTAGTTTTGACAGAAGTTCAAGAGAAACTACAGGTTGGACTGAATTTGATATGAGCAGTCTAAATTTCTCATTTCAACCCAATGATGAATTTTGGGTTCGTATAAGTTTTACTCCTTCTACCGGAAGTGATGTATTCAGTTTCTATAGAGGACAATTCGAAAATGGTGATGATATAATTTGGGACAGACATTCATATTTTGAATACAATGGCTCATATAGTTATTGGGCTTATCAAGTTGGTACCGAAAATTGGTTTGATGAAATTAATTTAACTGCAATTGTTGATTACGATCTGTTTGAAAGGCATGATTTTTCTGTAGAATCAATATCATTTGATAATTTTTTCTTAACAACGGATACAACACGAGCAAATACAGTTTATGAAGCTTTAATAAAAAACACTGGTACGATACCGGAATATAATGTTCCTATCAGGCTACAAATCAAAGATCTTACCAATAATGCTTATATACCGCGACAATATGAATATGTAAATTTATTACCCGGAGAGAGTCAAACAGTTATTTTTGACCCTTGGATTTATTCTGATGAAGGTGACTATAAAGTAACTATTTCGAGTTATCTATCCGGTGATGATTTTTCATCTAATAACAATATTGTTATTGAGCAATATATTTGCGGTCAATCAGCAGAATTGAAGTATGATGATGATGATCGTGATAATAGTTATACTAAAAACTCTTCCGGAAATGGATTTGCCAATAAATTTACACCTGCTTATTATCCTTTTAGTATAGATGATATAAGTTATATGATCAGTTCTGCAAATTGGCCCGATCCGGGAAGTAATGAAATGAGAGCTATGATCCTTGATGATGACGGAGCAGATAATTCGCCGGGAACTGTATTATATGATCAAATTCATACTGTAACGCGAGGAGAATGGAACACCTTCGATGTTAGCTCGCAAAATATAGTCCTTTACGATAGTTCATTTTTTGTTGCCTTTATTACTACTGCCGATAATCCAAATTGTCCGGGATTAGGTATAGATACTGATACTCCAATAGCTTCTTCATATATTGGGTGGGATTTTCAAGATGGAATTTGGGAAAAGCAAATGCCAAGTGGTGCACAGGGAGATTGGATGATCAGAGCTTCAGTCAGTTCTACAGATTTTCACGATCTTTCAGTAGAGGATATTAATTTCAACCATGAATATTTTTTACCTGATGAAATAAATAGAGTAACTCGGATTTATAGTGCGGAAATAAAAAACAATGGGACATTTACAGAAAGTAATGCTGATATTGATCTGGAAGTTTTAAATCTGGAAAGTCAACTGGTCGTTTTTTCCGATACACAGCAGATAACTTTAAATCCTGATGAAACAGGAACTGTTTATTTCAATCCCTGGATTTGCTCTATTGCCGGTGAATATAAAGTTATTATCGAAGTTGACTTACCGGAAGACGGTGTCTCATCTAATGATCAGCAATCAATCGAACAGCAAATATGTTCATATCCGTCAGATCTCTCTTATGATGATGGTTTGTCAGAAAGTGGTTCTGTTCAAATTAACCCAAATAATGGTTTTGCAAATTATTTTATTCCACCCTATTATCCATATTTAATTGTAGATATAAGTTACAATATTTATTCTGATTCTTGGCCTTTTCCGGGTGGGAATACAATGAGGGCACAAATTCTCGATGATGATGGAGTTGATAATTCACCAGGAACAATTCTGTATGATGAGGTGCAAACAATTATTAGAGGACAATGGAATACCTTTGATATATCTACAGAAAATATAATTCTTCCAGATGGTGGGTTTTATGTAGCTTTTATTGTTTATTCCTCTTTTCCTGATGGTCCTGCTTTAAACCTTGATAGAACTGAGCCATTTGCATCTTCGGATGTTGCTTGGTATCTTTATAATGGTCTTTGGGAGAAAAAAATGGTACACAATAATTACCAGCAAGATTGGATGATCAGATCAACCGTAACTTATGATGAATTAGAACCACCGGAAGATATAGAAATTTCAGAAATTAATTCAGAGATTCTTCTTAATTGGTCAAAATCACCCGGAGCAGTGTCTTATAAAGTATCATCAGGATCGGAATCTGATAATGTCTCAACCCTCGAAGAATCAGGAATAGCAGACACTTTCTGGGTGGATTCTGAAATTGAACTAAATGATAAAAAATTCTATAGTGTTGTTGCAACTACTTCACCGTCTAATCAAACAAGGGATATTGGGATTTTATCAGATAATGTATTTCAATCAACCAAATTGAATTCTAAAAAATCTGAGATAATTTCTTTCGGTGATGTTGATGAATCAATATCTTCATTCAATAATCAGGATAATTCTATAAATTACAGAAGAATGGTAATTAAACAAAAAACTATTCTTCACCAAATGGATTCACAGATAGATAAAAAAAATATTTCAGAAAAAAGTAATGTAATTGGCATTGTTGATGAATCAATTATTGAAAAACCAAAGGTTGAAATAAAGAAGTATTTAAGAAAATAATTAGATTGAGGAGTTGAAAAATTATAATAGATATTTTTGTAAAACGTCCTATAACACAGCACTCCACAATAAGCAAGAGGAAAAGCAAGGAGAATCGTGGCAGTGCTCATCCATTATCCGAAATGTGTTTAAAGATGCGGATCAGAAAATAATAGTAATTTCTTTGATTCTCTATAAATTTTTTTAATTGTATTCGTTGATTAACTTTTTAATCGACAAAAAAACTTAGAGTTATTCTTAAAATGTAGATGAAGTTTGTTATCATAAACAGTTTTTCATAAATGAATAAAAGTGTAAGCTTCTAATAAAAACAAAAAATGGAGAATAAATCTTAACGAATGATTAAAATAATTACCGATTCTATTTCTGGTATTTTCAAATTCTAGCAAAGTTTAATTTTGCAAATGGGAATTGGATTTATTAATGAAAATGTGTTGATGATTTTAAAACAATTAGGTACAGATATGATTAATAGAACTCAGATGATATACATTAAAAGCGGATTGATTACGCTGTTTACATTTCTATTACAGACTTATTTTATCTTTGGCAGGAGTATCTTCTTTTCATTTTATAAGTTAGGATTGATAATTGTACCTGTAATTATCATTATACTAATACTCTTTTTTGCTAATTGTAAAATAATTAGATATGAATTTACTGAAACTGGGATTTCTTATAAAAAGCGTTGTGTGAACTTCAATGAGATTAATTATCTTGAAACCAGAAAAGCTGGAAAAGGATATAATGTCTTGTTAAACGAGTTATTTAAAAAGAATTCCTTAATAATCCCCTGTGAAAACAGAGAGGAGATGGAAAAGGTTAAGAAACTTATTCTGAACAAATCAAATCCAGGAAAAGTTAAAGAGACCGGTTATGATATCAGGTGGATTCTTCAAATACCCACGATAATTGCTTTTGTGCTATTCATTTTCTCTTTTACGTGGGAGACGAATCTTAAGCCAAATGAGTTTCAACATAACGTGTATTCTCAAGCAAACTTCTCCACTCAAGATTTTTCATTCCATGTTGAAGATGTTATATTTGATGATATGCTAAATCCTTGCAATCATTATATATTAACCACGAAAGGTAAAATTTACTTTCAGCAATTAATTAGCCCCAAATACAATGTTTTAGAATACATTGCCTTCGTATTCAATCCAATAAACATGGAAAAGGAAAGACAACCGTTTCCTGTAATAGATTACTACAAAAGAAATTTCGAAGGTTTTTTGTTGCGATATTTAAAGAAGATTGATATTCAAAATTATTCTCCTCGGTTATTTATTTCAAATTCAACTGAGGCTATTTTACTAAATTATCCTAATAGTAAAAAATTAATTCTTAGAAAGAGAAAAACCAGAGATATATTGGATATTGAATTAAGCAATGAGTTTAACGATGATGATGTTCTTAAAATTTTGGAATCGGTTGAATTTTTTAACGAAATAACTCGACGAAAACAAAAAGAAAAAGTAGAAAGGGTTTGCTGATTTTGAAAATAAATGAATCGCTTAACATTGTGCTCCAAGTTCAGATTGTAAGAAGAGCAAGGGGACTTGGCAGCACTGTTCATTAGCCAACATGTCGCTCCACTCCATGTTGGCTAACGTTCGGCGTGCCACTAA
>JAIORE010000019.1 GCA_021108315.1 Candidatus Cloacimonadota bacterium | reverse complement strand
GGATTCAAGATAATTATGACTAAAGAGTATCAATTCATCTGCGAACATCTATAGTTTTTACTTTTGGGAAAAACCGACAACTTAGTTTTAAAAAAAACTTTGATACATTCTATATGAAACCTTTTGTTAATGCGTCTTTTTTTTTTTTTAGATTTACTTTGCTATTTCTTTTTAATTTTACATAGCATTTTTGACCGAAATAATTCATCTTTTATGTTTTTGTTATCTTCGTTAGAGTTAGAAATTAATTTTTAAAAAAATAATTATGAAACCTCCTACATTTCTCTCTCTCATTTTCTATGAATTTCTATGTTAATTACTTTTAGAAAAACAGCTTAACCAAAATTTGGAATCGAAATAATTTCTTTTGGTAATTCCTGATTTTTTGCTTTTGCTTTTCTTCGTTAGTTTTAGATTTTACGAAAAAAACAGGAATTTAAGAATTCGGAAATCCCTTATTTTTTATTGCTTTTCAATTTAATTTCTTCTCCATTTTCTTTCGCTTTCATCTATTATTTTGAGAATTAATTTGAACTACAGAACTGTAAATTATTTCGTATTTTGTTTTGAAACCACCATTTGAAAAATTAAAAAGCATTTGAACATTTTTTGAAAAACGATGGCTATAAAAGAATTAATTCAAGTTATGCTTTTTTGATTTGGTAATTTAGTTCCGAAATTTGAGCAGAAATTATATACCTTCTGTTTTTGTTTTTCTTTCTTAATTTATTTGATTTAGATTTGAAAAAAGCAGGAATTAAAATTCAGATTCTCGTGCATTTTTTGATTTTTCGCGTTAATTTTACGGCAAAACAAAATTACCCAAGTTGATTGATTATTTCTGATGGTTCTTGCTTTTTTACTTTTAGATTTTTTTCTCTTTTTCTCCCAACTTAATCTTTCATTTTAAGAATTAATTTGATTTACCAAAAAATGAATTATTTCGCACCCAAAAATTCGATTTCTCAGCTTTTATTATTTGGCGTTTCTCTTTTTCTTTTTTCTTACGATAGAAAAACCCAAATGCACGTAACGGGTGGCGTGCCACGTCATCTCGCCATGAGCATTTGATTTCGGTATTTCCGTAATCATAATGCGATTAGTGAGATGATAAAAGACGAGCATTTCAAGGTCAAAGAGGTGCAGAATTGCGAGTCCCCGTGGACGCAGTTTTAGACGACGTTTCGATTCACTCCGCTGCTCGTCTTTTTTTAGTGGCACGCCACCCGTTAGCCAACATGGAGTGGAGCGACATGTTGGCTAATGGATGGCAGCTGCCACGCTCTTTCACTTTCTCTTCTTGCTTGGCTGTGGAGCTGTTTGTTATGCCCAATTTATATAGTAGCGAAGAAATTATTTTATCGGATTCCGTCTTTACACCGAGTTTATTTTTTTATTTAAAAATATATATGAGTCTGTTCTCATATCAAAATGCTCCAAAATCTTAATTCATACTCTTTACTAAAATCTTTTTTATAATATAATCCCTCGAAAATATATTTTATTATTTTACGAAAATCTTTATATTGCTAATTTTGGCAAGATATTAACTTGCTTGACATTAAATTGTTTGAATAATTTGTGTTTTTGTAACAAGACATCAATATTGATGTTTTTTAAGTGAAGATATAGGGACTTTTGGTATGTAATAACTTATGGAAAATACTTTAAGGTTAAAATTGAATATTTCCATCTTTTATGGTATTGAGAGTATCGTTTTTTCATAAGGATTACTCCCAAAATATATTTTCCATTCTTCCATTGATAAGTTTCTGGTTAAAATAGTACCAGCAATTTCGATAAGTTTATTTGGATGCCAATACCATTCTTTCACCGTTCCATCCATATAACCAGCTAATAAACATTGTTTATCATAAGAAAATGCGAGAGACAAAACAGCTACATCATGCTTTAATCTCACAATTTCTTCTTTTTGATTTAAATCCCATATATGAATAATCCCCTCGATATCTCCAGTCGCTATATATTTACCATTATTATCAAAAGCTAAAGCAAATAATTTTTCATTATGCTGAAAATTTGCTACAACATGACCATTTGAGCTTTTTAAGATTCTCAATAATCCATCGTCTGTTATAAAAGCAATAAGATTCCCATTCGGATTGAATTTCACTTCATAAATAACTGATGGACAAGTAATTATTGCTTCAACTTTTCCCGAAGGAAGTTTAACAATTTGTAAATATTCAGTTGGTTTTTTGGGAATCAATGAATTTATATCTTGGTTACCGCTTAATATACTTGTTGGATTTACAAAATTTAATGTTTGTTTATCTTTTGTACATACAATAGCGCATAGGTCACTTTGAGAATTATAAAATATCGATTTTATGAAATATTTAAGATGCTTTGTTTTTGTCGGTTTATGTAGCAATTCTTCTTCATTGTTTATGCTATTAACTTTGGGATTACACCATATATCAACTTTATTTTCGTTAAAAATCGCAAAATAAAATAGATAAGGATCTGCAATAAGTACACCTGATGAATTTAAATCGGTCGCTTCGAAAGAATTAATTATTTCTCCAGTATTGCTTTCACAAAGTTTAATAGTATCACCGTTTTGAAGGAAAACATATTTTGAATCATTAGAAAAAGTTACTCCAGACCATTCGGAAACATCCCTAGTTTCTTTATGTCGGTGTTTATAGCTTTTGGAATGTTGCCTAAAAAACTCTGGAAGAAATTGATTATTATATATTTGCGGTGAACAGGTTGTTTCATTTCCCCTGTCTAATTTCCATATCCAGTTTCTCGAACCTTTTGCATAAGGATAAGATGATGTGATAAGAAATTTTGAATCCGGACAAAAACAGGAAAAGATACCGGATTTTTTGAGTTGTGCAATTTCCTTCTTGGATTTCCTATCAAATATTTTTATTTGAGTACCATTAGAATATCGATAACGACTTGGGAGGTGATAGCTCCACATATTAATATCACAACTTCCAACTGTGAACAAATTATCATCAAGGCTGTAATTAACACTGGATATTGCTTTTTTGTATGTTCCGCAAAATAGGTTGTTTTCTTGATATAAATCCCATAGTTGTATTTCTTCATTTTCAATAGTTGCAATTATTGATTTAGAAGGACATAATTCAGCTAATGGTTTATTTATTTGGGCTATCCTCTCACCGCTTTGAATTTTAAAAATATCCACTGAATATAATCTTGGATCCTGATAATTTGGAGAAAAATCATAAATTCTATTACTGGAGATACATATAAGATTTTCATTTTTATCGAATGATATTTTACTGATAGTACCCAGTATCTTAATACTATAAACATTTTTTTTTGAATTTAACTCTATTATTTCAACTTTGGTTCTTCCTGCTTTTGCTTGCGGAACAATAGCTGCGAATCTATCATCAGGGCTAAAATCAACATTTAAAAGAATATTATCTGAAGAAATTATTTTCTCTGATTTATTTTCGACATCATATAATGCAATATTTTTCTCTTTATTATCTGCAATTATTATGAATCGACCATTATGACTTAACCAAGCAGAAGCAGAATCATCACTAATTTTCTCATTCCATATTTCCATTTTATCAGGAACATTTATTATTTTTACAAAATGATCCTTTTTTATATTTTTATAAATATAATACATTATTTTGGGTTTTACTCTTATATCTATTCTGGGTTTATAATATGGAGAAAGTTCTTTATCAATACCATCTCCTTGAATTATCATAACCTTTTTCCCATCTTCCGATACAATTACTTTGTGAAGTAAGTAATGATTAAATTCTTTTTTAAAAATTAACTTACAGGAATCTAAATCATAAATCTCTAATATTGTTGGATACATATAATTTTCACTATTTTCTTCTTGAATTCTAACCCAAGCACAAAAGCGCCCATTTTTTGTTAAGTAGTAAGATAGTTGTTGTTTAGTTGTGATCTTTTTAACTAAATAACCATTCTGAACATTCCATTTTGATACAGTTATTCCAGATTTAAGTTGTATAACATTCAGCGATGATCCCTGTAAAAAGTTATTACTCAAAGTGTAATAATATTTTTCGTCCGAACTAAATGCATCATCTAATATCCACCCTCTTGTTTCTCCCTGAGATATTAACTCTCCATTAGGAATATTATAAATGCACCAACCAGGTTTTGTCTGAGGTTGGAGATAGCTTCCCTTAAAAGATGCAAGGTAATTCCCTCTTTGGCTAAAATTTAATTCGTTGTAATTTCCATTCAATGTTATTTTATTAAGCTGCTTTCTTAATAAACTCATTCCTTTTCTCAATGTATTTTCAGACTGTATTGAAAAATAACGTTTTAAAGATTCAATAGATAAAAGCACGCTTCGTTCAACATTTGGAGATTTGTCATTTAATAATAGCTTAGCCTGTTCGCCTAAATATAAGGCTTTAGACTTTCTGCTTTCTATCTTAATTTTTTGAATTGCCAGATTAGTTAGTAATGTAAGAACTAATATTGAAACTAAACTGATAAATCCGATAACTCTTTTTTTCTTTTTTGATCTTTCTGCATCACGTTGCCTTAAATCATCAAATTTACAACTATAAAGGCAAGCTAAAATCCTAAGTTTAGCCATTCTTTTTAAAAAATTTTGACTCTCCTTTCGACTTTTACGTACATCTGCAGCTAATGGTTCGACATTTGTAATTATTTCTTCTTTGCTCCCATCTTCTCTGGTGATTGTTTTTCTTAATTCTCTTAACTCCGTTGGGAATGATTTTCCCGGTTCATCCTCGATTAACAAAGCCAGAATTCTATCATCTCTTCTCATTTGTCTGAATTGAATGATTTCCTGTCTAACCCAAAGAGATTTCGGAGTTTTTGGAGAACAAATAACAATTAAAAAACGAGAAGCTTCTAAAGCTTGTTGAAGAGAGTCACTTAGATTTGCTGAGGTGGGTAATTCATCTTCATCTCTGAAAATGCGAAGTTTGTCCCTAACAATTCCTAATCTCTTTGCCATTTCTTTTGAAATCTTGTATGTTTCAAGAGATTTTAATAACCATTTTGCCCATTTCTGATCAGGATAAGTATGTCTGTAACTAATAAAAGCATCATATCTGTAAATTCTATCTTCCATAATGATATCCTCCAAAAATATTGAAAACAATTGTTAGACTAATTTAATGAGTATTTTATAAATTAAAATAATATTAACTCAAAATTAATAAATTTCAATTGAATTTAAAAACACAAATCCTTTCAAAATTTCTCAAGTTCATTTTTAATTTCAGCATACTTCTCTTTTGAAATTCCATGTTTCTTTAGATATTCATAGTCACTATCGAAGTCACTGAAAAATTGATCCTTGTTTTCCCAGAGTTTTATACTTTTAAAATAATAATTTATCGCTTTCACATGGTTTTCTTTGCATAAGTATATATGACCAAGGTTCATAAAGGTATGTTCTTCTTCTTTGAGTTTTAATGAAATTTTGAAATATTTCTCAGCTTCTTCAAAATTCCCAAGTACGAAATAGCACCACCCTATTTGTGTAGAGTATAAAAAATCATTAGGATCATTGTAATAAGCATTTTTAAAATTATTTAGAGCATTTTCAAAATCTCCCTTTTCTAAATATAAAGAAGCTTGTTTGACCCAATTTGCTATTATCGTAGCTTGACTGACATGGCAGGCATAAATTCCATCTTTATTTCCAATTTCCAGGCATATCCGTTCTTTCTCTTTAAAAAGTATCATTGCTTCTTTAAGTTTATCCCATTTTGTAAGTATTACTGCCTGGCAACCAAGACATTCTGAAAGAAATTCATTACTCCCTAGTTCTCTGGATATTCGTTCCTCCTCCTTAAGAATTTTCATAGCTTCTTCAAGTTTACCAGAATTCATAAGAAACACAGACAGTCCAGCAACTTCTTTCAAAATCCCATCTTTGTTTCCTTGAATAAGTGATTGCAAAACTTGATTTCCCGCAAGTCCTTCGCTGTTTCCTGATTGACGGAATATATTCTCTTGTTCATGCAAAACATTCATAGCGTTATCAAATTTACCAAGAGCGATGAAAATAACAGCTTGATATTTAAGTGACATCTGCAATACGTCCGTATTCTCCAATTCCCTGCTGATTTTCTCCAATTCTTTGTAAGTACTGAGAGCAGCAGTTAGATCTTTTCGAGAATAATGTATTAGTCCTAAAGATGTGAGGGATCCCAATAAACGTATTTTATCTTTAATTTCACGAATAAGTTGTACGGATTCCTGGCAATATACCAACGCGCTGTCTAAATCTTCCTCATCAAGAAATAGCAAGGCCAGAGAATTCAAATTAGCCGCAATCCCGGTTTTGTTGCCAATCGCTCTACATAATTGTACACACTCTTTGTGGATTTTTATAGTGCCTTTTTTGTCACCTTTATCAGTAAGGATGTGTGCCTGCAGTCCAAGTGAAGCCACCAATCCATCGTCGTGTCCCAACTCACGTGCTATCCGTTCACTTTCCAGTAGTAGAGGTAATGCTATATCGAACTGATTTTGAGCCACCAGTATTCTACCTTGATTAGCTAAAGAATACATAACACCTTCATTGTCTTTGAGCTTACGGCTGAGACTTTCTTCTTGTCGGTGAAGGATCATTGCTCGGTTATAATTACCCTGTACACTTTGAATTACAGCTTGATTACCCTTAGCAATAGATATACCTTTTTCGTTTCCAAACTCACTCGATACACGCTCATAATCTTGCTGCAAATGAAGTGCATGATCCAAATCTCCGCGGTTCTTCATAACAATTGCTATATTTGATTGGACTGCTGCAAGCTGTTCGTTATTACCAGTATGTTTATAGTATTTAATTAATAATTCAAGAAGAAATAGTGACTCTGTTAAATATCCCATTGTCAGGAAAAGTGTTGCGATGTCCCACACACTGTCTGAAAAAAAACGAAGTATAGGCATCGCACGTTCAGCATCTTTGGCAATGTTAAAAAATGTTTTATAGGCATCGCTCATCCGGTATGAGGAATTTTGTTCTATACTTGACCAATAGTGCTTTATCTCAAACTCATTAGATTGCCATATTTCCTCGAAGAACTGCAAGTCTCGGAACAAATCATACAATCTCTGCCATGATTCAGCCTTAAACAATTGCTATGGAAGTTCATCTATTTTCCTGTGATTTGTTTCCTGTTTATCAAAATAATCTGCTAAACGCAAATGAACATTATTTTGTTTATTCTCATCCGGTAGGTATTTATCCTTCACAGCTTTTCTGAAATACGTATGTGAAAAATTAAGTAAACCTGATTGCACTATTAGAGACTGTTCCGCTGCTAAATACAGGGGAGACCAATATGCTCTGGGTAATGGATTATTAACAGTATTCAGCAGTTCCATTAATTCGATTTCACTCAATCCTCTTCTCGCAGCCCAGATCAATGAAAAAGCTTCTTTCACCAGATATTTTCTATCCTGTTCATAATCTTCTTCATATCTTTCTAGGATTTTTTGGTAAAGTTCTGTAATGGTTTTTGCTTTTAGATAATTCTCTGTTTTATTTTTTAAAGTGAAATAATCACCATATAATCTTAATTCTTCGAGTAATGCCTGCAGGTATAAAGGAATTGCGGTTTGTTTATGCTTTACAATTGTTTTTCTAATATCTTTTTCCAGTTGTTTTGTATATTGCTTTAGGTATTTTTTTATATATTCTTTTTGTTCATTTTCGGTAAAAGATTCAATATTCAAAGTTTGCCAATTTCTTTTCTGCATTTCAGCAAAAGATTTTCCGGGTAAAGTCGAGAGGAACAATCTTATATTTTCAGGCATAACAGGTGGCAACCAGACAAGGTCTAATGCCTGATCACGGTCTTCAAGCTGGTTTAATGCATCGAGGATAATTACTGCTTTTCCTTTTGCAGAAGCCATATAAAGCCAGTTAGCAAATGCCGAACGAAGCTCTTCCGGTTTATCAGGGATTTCTCCATGGATATCAAATTTTCGTTTAAGTTCTCCCATGATCCTGCGAACCATTGCAGCCCAATCCGTACTGCTGGCAGAAGAATCGATAAAATGCAGGATCATGAAATCTTCGGGATGTTTTTCCTTATACTTTAATGCCCAGTTAGAGAGCAAAGCAGATTTACCGGAGCCGGATTCTCCCAGGATTACTAAGGGTTGAGAATCTTCTTCTATATGCCTGTCCAATCTTTCAAAATATTCTTTTCTGCCTATATAAACCTTATGTCTGCTCTTTGCAAAAGCTTCATGCTCTATTGCTTCTCTGTCTAACGGATCGGGGATTTTTTCTTTAGGGAAATTTTTATCGATAACTTGTGTCAGGTCTTGCAGAACAAGTTGTCCAAATTCTTTTGGGTTATTGTAATTTTCGCGAACCGGAAATCCACTTTTTCTTATCCTGTTTTTTAAATTTTCTATTTTCTCAGATTTATCAAGCCTTGCTGAAGTATCAAATCCATCATCTTCTTTGTTTGATTTTGTAAACCGGAGTTTTATTTTCTGAAAGATAGATAAGTTATTTTTTATTTCACTCTCTTTTTTGTATTCGACCTTATCATAATCAGCTTCATCATCTGATGAAATTTCAAGATAATCACCACGAACTTTCTTTGGCAAGGTTTCTATATAAGCTTTATCCCGAAAATAAAAGAATGCATTTTCTGCCATTTCCGGATCTTTCAGAACTCCCTGCAAAATTTCCAGTTCCGTAACGGAATAGTCTTTATGCAATTCCAGCCACTTTTCCTGCATTAACAAATCTTTATCAATTTCATCGGGGATCCAACCGTATCGTTCTCCGAGAATTCCGATAAAATATGGTCGGCATTTTTTTATTTCATGCAAACAAATCGGTAAAACTTTCCCTTCTGCTTTCTGTTCATCTGTAATTCCCCAGCGAAGATCTACCTCTCCCCAAACCACATATCGCTCATCACATAATTTTCGTAATTGCGGGAAAATCTGTTTTACCAGAATTTCTCTTTCTTCCATCATATCTTTAAAAGTAGAAGAAACAAATACTCGGATAAAGCGTTGTTCAAATTTATTGCTTTTATCCATTTATTAACTCCTGTTTCGTGATATTTTTTTTGAAAATAGTTCTCCTTCATGTTCGGTTCTTTTCCGAATATGATAAACTGATTGCATCCCAAAATCTTTATGTAACTTCATTGAACCTACATATTCCAGAGCAAAAATACATTTAACAGGTTTATTTTTTTTTATTGCTTCGTATTCATACTCTACCTGTTCTGAGACCAGTTGAGCAACAAACTGTTCGCTGGCATAGATATGACCGGGAAGTGTTACCGGTTCAATTCTCGCGGCTCGATTAACATGAGAACCATATACATTATTACGACTTGTGATTGGATCTTTTATTTCAAAAGCTGGTCCTGCGTGAAGAGCTATCCTGATATTCATTTTATCCGGAAGTTTAAGTTTTATATGATCAGCATTGTTAACAGCATGGTTAAGCGCAAAAGCATATTCGATTAAAGGTATTGCTTTATCCATTACAGTGAAGATCGCATCCCCCCAAGTGTTTATAAATTTAGAATAAGAACTGAATTCTTTTAATTGTTCAGCAACTTCTTTTAAAAAATCATAAAAATGAGGATAATCTACTTCTTTTAATTTGCTGTAACCTACAATATCAGCAAATAGCATAGTGAATATTTCTCGTTTTTTTGAAATAGAATGAATTATTTCTTTCTTTACTTGTTTGGATGTATTCTTCAATTGAACCAATTTTGGAGAATATTCATTTTGATTTCTGTGAAGATCACGGATGTTGATTATATGACATAATTCTTTGTTTGGCCATTTATCAACAATTGAAGCAGCTCCACCTATGAGACGATCCGTATCGGGATCCATGACAGCTAACAAATGAGGTGATGTAAGTAGATTATTTGCTCTTAAGTATGCATATCCATTGATAACTTTCCCTGAATAATCAAATAAAGAATCATGTCCAAGATATCTTTCTTTAGTAACATATTTAACTGAATTAGCCAGTTTTATAACTTTATTGAAACGAGTTATCCATTTAGGTCCGGCAAATTTCACACTTGTTTGAATGAAATCATCCAGATTAAAAGGTAAGACAACATTAACTTCTGCTCCTCTATCAAGCATAGATTCAAGAAAGATAATATCCGCTCCACATGCTGCTGAACTAAAACCAATTTTTACCTCAAGATCATCAAGCTTCTTTTCTATAGCCTTACGAACAGCTTCTTCAATGTAAGAAGGAAATCGCGAATTTACTCTTTCCGGTTTATCAATCATGTGTCCTGTAAAGGAGACGATTGTAGGTGGTTTTAGGATTTTGAGTAATTCATTCAAAATATCATCAGGAAAATCTATAAGATTGTACTTCATGTATAATTGTATTTGTTGATGTGAAGATATTATTTGATCATAACGAT
>JAIORE010000150.1 GCA_021108315.1 Candidatus Cloacimonadota bacterium | reverse complement strand
TCTTGTTCACCGATAAGCATATCCAGCAAACCATCTCCATCGAGATCGGTAAAAGCTGGGATTGCGAAGTCTGCACTGGTGCCGTTAAAAACGCGGGTTACAAATTCAAAATTTATCGGCATCTCCAACAAATAAACTTTGGGTGTCGTGATGCTAATAACAAATTGACTGAAATCGGAAATGTTGCTGAATGTAATCATATCGCTAGCAGCATCTACACTCGTTGCCGAAGTTAAGAACTCCCAACTTTCATCAGAATTATTTGCACGAGTATAGAGCTTCATATTAATAGGGTTAAGTTCCATCTCAGCAGTAATATCTTCACTCAAAGTAAATGTTATGTCAGTATTCAAAGAGCCATTGCCATATTTATGAACGACCCAATATTGGTTGTCAAATACTTCATCTACCTCGTAAGGCTCTTTATTGGAAGCAAAATCAATCTTTGATACAACGAGAGTATCTGTACCGGTTTTGGCAGTGAAATCCATTGCTATCCCTGTATCGGAGAAATCAACAACTCCGATTGTATTTACAACCTGAGTATTCGCATTTCCTGCTCCGTACGGAATAGTAGAAATAATCCAATTACTTTCCTCCGTATTATTCAATGTTCCATTATTAGCTGATATGAAATCATAAGTTAATGCACCGCTTCCATCGTTGAATTGCCAATAACTCACAAGGCCGGTTTCTGTTCCAGAAAGAGTTAGATGCATATTTTCACGGATTTCTGTTTGGGTACGCTCTACGCTCCAAAATCTTACTTCATCCATTTCCCCAACGAACAATTGGGAACCATTTGTACCGGAACCAATTAATTTATCACTTGTATTATTTGTGAAATTATAGGCATCATCATCAACAAGGGTTTGCACAACACCATTTACATAGATCGTGTGCGTGCCGGCACCCGATCCGCTCCTTGTATAAACAATGTGATTCCATTCACCGATATTTACGGCATTATCATTTGTCTGAGCAACCCAAGTATTAACTCCTGTCACAGCAACACGATTTGTTTCTCCTGATCCGGTTCCTATTTCAAGTTGGAAAGCTCCTTGATCATTATTTGTTCTGGATGAGAAAATTCCGTAACGACCGGAAAGATCTGTAGGTTTTATCCAAGCTTCTATGGTTAATGTGTTTCCCGCATCAAAACTATCATCATTTCCGCAGTTTACAAAATCGTCTGTTCCGTCAAATACCAAAGCAGTTCCGGGAAACCCGTCTCTGGCTATTCCAACACCGCTTACGGCAATATTCTTGCTTCCCGCGCCCGCAGATGAATGAACAATATTTCCACTGTATTCAATTGCTGTTGCCGGTTCAAAACGAACAAATAAAGTATCTGAGATTAGACTGTTAACAGGTGTAATATTCAGATTTTGGGTAAAACCTGATTCTTCCGAAAGGGAAACCGTGAATCCTGCAGGGCAAACTATTGTTAAATCATCTGTAAGCTCGGAAGCTTGTACAAAATAATTTTGCGCATTTGAAACATTGCTGATTAAAAAAGACCCGAAATCTTCAAGTGATTCAATTCCTGTCTGCTCATAGTAATCAAAATTACAATCATTACCTATCAATAAACCCGGTAAACCGTCACCATCAATATCGTTACAACTTGGACTTGAATGATACCCGACATCTATTGAATTGAAACTCTCTGTCACCAAAGAAAAACTTGTTGAGTTGATAAAATTTTGCTCATAATAGTTTATATTACCGTCCCGCTCGCCAATCAGCAAATCAAGTAAACCGTCACCATCAAGGTCGGCAAAAGTTGGATCTGCGTGCTGTCCAACATTTATTGAATTGAACGAATCAGTAACAATTGTAAAACCGGTTGAGTTGATTGAATTTTGCTCATAATGGTATATATTACCGTCCCACTCTCCAATCAGCAAATCCAATAATCCGTCACCATCAAGATCGGTAAACGCCGGAGAAGATCCAGCTCCAACATCTAATGAATTGAAGCTCTCAGTCACCAGTGAAAAATCTATTGAGTTGATTGAATTTTGCTCATAATGATTTATATTTCCAGCGTTCTCACCAATCAGCAAATCAAGTAAACCGTCACCATCAAGATCTGTGAAAGTCGGAGCCGCTATGTTTCCTAAATCTATTGAAAGGAACGAATCGGTAATGAGCGTGAAACTTGTTGAGTTTACAAAATTTTGTTCGTAATATTTCAAAGTTCCTCCCATATTACCTACAATCAAATCCTGCAAACCATCTTCGTCTAAATCAACAATTACAGAATTTGCAAATTGACCGGGGATTAGGTTGCTTAAATTATTGTTTATGAATTCAAAATTCAAAGGCTTATCCATTAAAACTATTTCGCTATTATCAGTTTCTATACCAATGATAAATTGCCCCAAAACAGAAACATTGCTAAATGTAACCATATCGGCAACAGCATCTGCACTACTCGCCGGAACTAACAATCCCCAACCTTCATCCGAAATATTTTCACGAATATAAAGCTTTATAATACCTGGATTTGATTCCATCTCTGCAGTTACATCTTCGCTTAATGTAAATGTTAGATTAGCAGTTTGAGAGCCGTTCCCATATTTTTTTACGAGCCAATATTGATTATCAAATACTTCATCGGCAGCAGGAGGTACTATATTTGGTGAAAAGTTAATCTCTGATACTACGAGCGTATCTGTACCGGTTTTGACAGTGAAATCCATAGAGACATCTGTACCGGAAAAATCCACAATTCCCGTTGAACTTACAATCTGAGTATTTGCATTTCCGGCTCCAAATGGAATGGTAAATTCAATCCAGTCACTATCATCCATATTATTTAATATACCGGCATTACTGGATATCGCATCACTGGATATTGGTCCGCTGCCATCGTTGAATTGCCAATAACTAACAAGACCTGTTTCTGTTCCCGAAAGAGATAAATGCATATTTTCTCTAATTTCTGTTTCCGTTCCTGATGAACTCCAATATCTTATTTCATCTAATAAACCATTGAAAAATTCACTTGTTCCATTCTTTGAGCCGATCAATTTTTCATTGTCGTTGTCTGTAAAAGTGAAATCTTCTTCTGTAATTAGAACCTGTTCTATACCGTTTACATAGATCTTCTGATTCCCAACTCCCGCTCCATCTCTTGTATATACAATATGATTCCATTCATTTTCAGAAATTACGTTATTTCCTGTTTCAGCAATCAAAGTATCGGGACTTATGGCAGAAATTCTGTTTGTACCGCCATTTCCGGGTCCTATTTTCAATTGAAAACTACCGACCTCTTCATCTTTACTTGTAGAGAATATTGTTTGAGGATACGAGAGGTCATAAGGTTGTATCCAAGCCTCTATAGTAAATGTATTTCCCACATCAAAACTGTCATCAATTTTACAGTTTAAAAACTCATCTGTTCCGTCGAATTCCAATGCTGTTCCCGGGAATCCGTCCGCCTCATCTACTCCAAAACAAGTTACGGTAATGTACTTAGTTTCCGCATCGGCAGATGAAAAAGCAATGTTTCCGCTGTAATCTATTGCTGCAGTTGGCTCGAAACGGACAAATATCGAATCTGAGACCAAACCGTTTATAGGAGTGATATTCAGGTTCTGCACAAAACCGGTTTCTTCTGAGATGGAAACCGTGAATCCTGCCGGACAAGCTATAGTTAAATCACTAGTAATAATCTCGCGTGACTTTATTGCCTATCAAAATATCCCCACAATAAAAAGGTTCAATTCCGACTTGTTCAAAATGATTTAAGTTAGCCGAATATTCACCAAAAATATAATCAAGCAAACCGTCACCATCAAGGTCTGTAAAGGTTGGAGCAGACTCCCATTCAGCACCTGCTGAATTGAAGGAATTAGTTACAAAGGTAAAACTCATTGAATTCTCAGAATCCTGCTCATAATGATATATTACACCATCACCATCACCATTACCAACAATCAAATCCAGTAAACCGTCACTATCAAGATCAGTAAAAGCCGGAGCTGATAAAATTCCAACATCTATTGAATTGAAGGAATTGGTAACAAAAGTAAAACTCATTGAATTCTCGGAATCCTGCTCATAATGGTTCAGGTTGCCACTTTCTTCACCAACCAGCAAATCAAGTAGACAGTCATTATCAATATCTGTAAAGGTTGGTTTTGAATAGCGTCCAATATCTATTGAATTGAACATAGATGTAACAAAGGTAAAACCAGTAGAATTCTCAGCATCTTGCTCATAATGATTTATATTTCCATCGTTCTCCCCAATCAGCAAATCAAGTAAACCGTCACCATCCAGATCGGTAAAAGTTGGAGCTGAGCGGTTTCCAACATCTATTGAATTGAATGAATCGGTAACAAAGGTAAAACTCATTGAATTCTCAGAATCCTGCTCATAATGATATATTACACCATAACCATTACCATTACCAACAAGCAAATCCAGCAGACCATCACCATCCAGATCGGTAAAAGTTGGTGCAGAGCTTTCTATAACATTTATTGAATTGAAAGTTTCGGTTACCATTTCAAATTGGGCAGCTTCATCCTGCAGGACTATCTGCGGTGTAGCGAATAGTTGGATAATACTTAGCACAAGTGCAATAGCTGTAAATAGTTTTAACTTTTTCATCTTTTTCTCCTTTTTTTACCTCACCTCAGCGGAGGTATATTTTTTTATTATTTTTTCTAATTCCATCTCATTATGATTAGATAAATCGAAGAAATTTAATTTCTGCAATGATTCATCAATTGCATAAATATTTATTTTTAAATTCTTATCAGAAAATTTCTGAAGTAATGTCTTTTTCGAATTAGCGTCAATGAAGATCAGTTTAGGATGGTATCTCTCCAAATTATCAAAAAATTCTGTTTCATTAAGAGCAAAGAAAATACTTACATCTTTAATATTTTGTAATTGCAGGATCAGATCCAGTAATTTGTGTTTAATATAATAAATCAAAATATTCATTTTCATTACCACCTTGAAATACAATACACAATTTTTGTGCCAACACAGTTAACTGCAATTGTTATAGGAAGATGTGTATCTGCATACAGTTTGGGATGTGAATAATTGTTTAATAAGCGGCTAAAAACGGACGGTTGTTGGGTTGGGATATTTTTCTAAACTGCTAATGCTGTTATAATGTATAGAGTTAGATGATTACTTGCTGAACGGCTGAAAACAGACGGTTGTAGTATGTTTGAGTTAGATATTTATATATAAGTTGTTTGTATCAATACAATTATAAACTGAATTTTTAAGCGGCTGAAAACGGACGCTATTTTTCTTCTTTCTCAATTCCGTATTTTATCATTTTGCGAAAAACTACTCTTCTTTCTACTCCGAGAAGCTTGGCAGCTTGGTTTTTATTAAAACCTGTTTTATGCAAAGCCCGAAGGAGAAGATCCTTTTCCATCTCAGCTAAAGTAATTATTTCAGAATCTGTTGGAATTGTATCTTCACATTGAGGAATTGCAAAGTGTTTCAATTTCAAAGTGGAAGAATCGGACACAATTATTGCTCTTTCAACGATGTTTTTCAGCTCACGCACATTGCCCGGGAAATCATATCCAGTAAGAGCCTTTGAAACATT
Organism: Candidatus Cloacimonadota bacterium; assembly: GCA_021108315.1. Taxonomy (GTDB): domain Bacteria; phylum Cloacimonadota; class Cloacimonadia; order Cloacimonadales; family TCS61; genus JAIORE01. The sequence continues at coordinate 5,101 of JAIORE010000150.1, read as the reverse complement.
TTTTTCGATTTTATTGATTCTTTTGTTCATCAAAGTTCCGAATATTTTTACAAAATGCTCCAGCAAAAGCGGAATGTCTTCTTTTCTTTGCCGTAATGGAGGAATCTGAATAACAAATGTGGATAAACGATGATAAAGATCATCCCTGAATTTATGTAAATTAACCTTTTTATAGAGGTCGATATTGGTTGCGCTGATAATGCGTATATCTATCGGAATCTCTTTATGTGAACCTATTCGCACTATTTTTCTTTCTTCCAGAACTCTCAAAAGTTTAACTTGCTGATCGAGTGACATTGTTCCGATCTCATCCAGAAACAGAGTTCCTGAATTGGCAACTTCAAACCAGCCGATATGAGTATTATTCGCTCCTGTAAAAGCGTTTTTCTCGTGTCCGAAAAATTCACTTTCAAATAAACTTTCGGGGATTGCAGAAGAATTTACTCCGTAGAAATTATTTTTCTGCCTTTTGCTCAACTGATGAATTTGTTTTGCCACGATCTCTTTACCGGTACCGCTTTCTCCGATTATCAAAATATTAGTATTGTCAGTATGACAGATTACATTTATCAATTCTTTGATCTTGTTCATAGAATCGGAGTTTCCGATCAGTTTCATACCGATATTTTTGTTTAATTCTGCTGTGACTATATTGTATTTTATTTCGCTTTTTCTTAAGTCTTCATTAGCTTTCTGCAGAATTTCTTTCTGTTTTTTTATCTTTTTATTTTTCTTTCCCAATTCTATGTTTTTCAAACGATAAATTTCAGCTTCCTTCTCTTTCTTTTCCGTTTCGTATTTGGTTTGCATTTCGGCAATTTTCTTCTGACTTTCTTCGTTATATATTTCGTTATTCAATTCCAGATATAATTTCAGATTTTCATTGGCTTTTTTATAATTTTCCATCTTTTCATAAACATCAGAAATAAATTTATAATTTTTGCAGATGTTGATCTTATTATTGTTTTTCCGGGCAAGTTCCAAGCTTTGTCGAAAATTCTTCAGAGCCTTATTGTATTCACCGGTTTTGATCTGAACGTTGCCGATACTCAGCAGGCAAAGAATAATGCCTTCGGAATTTCCTAAATCCTGCTTGATTTTAAGTGCTTGCAGATATAATTCTAAGGCTTTGACATTTTCTTCTTTTTTTTGATAAATTCTTCCCATATTATTCAAGATATTACCGATGGTGAATTTATCATTTAGCATTTCGGAAATTTCTAATGCTTGCTCATAACAATCCAAGGCTCTCTTAAAATTCTTGTTTCGAGTGAATACATTTCCCATATTTGTTAACGATTGAGCAATTCCGTGTTTATGATCTACCTCTTGATATGAATTTAGTGCTTTTTGATAAAATTCTTCGGCATTTTTATTATTTTTAAGTGAATAATAGATTACTCCGATATTTAAAAAAGAAGTTCCAATACTTATTGCGTTTCCAAGTTGTTCTTTCTTTTTTAATGCTTTGAGTAAAAATTCTAAAGCACCACTTAAATCCCCAAGTTCTTTTTTCAGCATTCCAATCATTTCCAGAAGTGCCGCAATCTGGGCTTTATCTTTTTTTTCATCAAATAAATTCAAAGCTCTATTATAGAATTCCAGTGCTTTTGAATAATTTCCCAGCCAATAATAGGTAAGTCCCAAATATTGTAATGAACTTGCTTTATGCTTATGCAAATCTTCTCTTTCGCAAATTTCAATTGCCGAAAATAAATATTTTTGTGCTTTTTTAAATTTATTCATTTTAAGATAGCATAAACCAATATTTCGTAAATATTTGACGATTTCTTCTGAGGTTAATTGATTTGTTGAGATCAGATTTTTTTTAAAACAATCTACTGCTTTCTCCAAATTACCTTTTTGGAAATATTCTTGTCCAAGTTTATCTTGTGCATCTTTATCGAAATTCTTCTTTCTCATATTTTCCTCTTACATTAAAAAAAAATGCAGTTTGTAGATGTCAATTAAAAAGGGAAATAAGAAATAGGATATAAGATAAAATACCTGTAATATGAATAAATAACTTATGAAAATATGATTTTATGTTTTTCATTCTTTATTTTTTTATAAGGACTAATTGTTGCTAATGTTTGGCAGCTGTCACGCCCATCTTTTCGGGCGTGAAGCTGTTTGTTAGCAATAATTTTAGTTCAATCAGCGTATGCTCTAACAAAATAAAATTTACTCACTTCATTTACTGATGTATTCCAAAATGTATTTGTAATATTTGAAACTTCTAAACTCCAATTTTCGCAAACTTCATTAATATCATTTGAAGAGAAAATTGAATATGAAGTAGCCCCTACAACGGGAAACCAAGAAATATTTACAATATCATTATTTACCGAGATTGTTACATTATCAGGAGGTAAAAGATAACCTAATTGATCAAAATAGAATGCACCAATATCTGTAATTGTTCCATCAGGATCAAAAGGTGAATTTGGATCACCAGTATCAATACACGGAGAGAGGGCAGTTAAATGATAATTCCCATTTTCAGGATCAACAAATAATGGATCCGCATCAATATTTCCATCTAGCCAATTGATTGTTCCCATTTCAGTAATTGTGCTTATTCCCCCTTCAATATCAGAATACGAGATGGATAATGAGGAACTGGACGTTCCATTGATTTGTGGATGAAGATTATTCCAAATTATTGAATTAGTGAAATTTATTGTGCTTGTACCATAAGTACCTAAAAATATACCACCAGTATTAGAACCATTAAAATTCGAAGAACTATTATTTAAAATATTGGAATTTATAAGTTGTAAAAAACAATTACCAGAATATATTGCACCACCTGAAGCATTTTGTTGATAATTGTTTATTATAGATATTTGATTATTTTCTACACTAGAATTCACTATACTAACGTGGGCATTCCCGCACCAAATACCACCTCCCTCACCGGTTTGCAAAATGATTACATCATCAATCTCATATCCAATAATATGATTGTTTGACACTGTAACATTATTCAAAGAAAGAGAATGACCATTCGTTGAAGAACAAGAATAAATACCAGCACCAAATCCTAATGCGTAAGCCGTAGTATGAATATTGAAGGCAAATAGATCAATATAATTATTTGTTATCACTGAATTATTGATGTATAAATTTCCACTATTATTATATATACCCGCTCCTAAATATCCACCATTAGGGTAAGATTCAGATGTTGAAAGAACATTATAACAGATATTCATAAATGATAAGTGTAAATTGGAGTGATGAGAATAAATACCACCACCGCAGTAGCAATTATCATAAAAAGTACCATTCCCATTAGTAATTGTAAAACCAATTAAATATACTTCATCAGACTCATAATAATTGCCAATTTGAAATACGCTTCCATTTTGAGTCCCGTTAACTATTGTCTGTGAGATAAAAGAAGTATCTTGTGTTGTTAAATATAAAGACGCAATTACAATATCTTTTTGGCTTATGACAATATTTTCATAATAGATGCCTTGTTGAATGAGAATTGTGTCACCATCTACAGCAGCATTTACTCCACCCTGTATAGTTAGATGATCTACAGGAATATTGATAATAGTTGCTGTAATATTTAACGAGAATATTATAAAAATAATTAGCATAATATTTTTCATATAAACCTCCATATCTTTTTTCTACTTATTGTTGCTAATGGTCGGGTGTGCTCCGCCCATCTTTTCGGGTGGAGACACCTTTGTTAGCAACAATTCTATCCAATAGTTTAATCCAATTAAAATCTAATATCCCTTTTGAATGGTTTTTCTTTTGGGAGATAATAATCTATTTCTTGGTGTAATAATCTTGTTAGAAATTACTTTAGAGGGTTTAGAGAGTGAACGCACATTATTCCTTACAGTCTCAGAAGAAGCAATTACATAATAAAATTTCTTTATCCCATCAGCTGAAGCAGACCAAGTTTGGATTACACGATTTCTTTCATCTTTAATTTTATTACCTTCGGTCACACTGAGCTCGTTGAATTGTGAAGTGCTCTTCGTCATTTGTCTTCGAAAAGATCCAGACTGACAACGATTGAAAGTTCCCAAATTAGTAATATCAATAAAAGTACCATCCGGAATATCTGCTGCGAAGATTTTGTACGAATTCGCTCCGGTTACTGCATCCCAAGTTATTTCAATATTACCGCCATTTACAATAGCTGTTACATTTTGCGGAGAATCGAGAGATTGAATCCATCTTCCGATTATAAACTGACTGAAATCAGTAATTCCATCGAAAGTCACTTCATCAGTTGTTGCACTTACCGAACTCGCTTCCGTCAAATAAACCCAATCCGTATCTGCGTTGCTGACACGGGTGTAAAGGCAGATATATGAAGGATCGGTTTCATCTGCTACTGTCAGGTTTTCGCTCATTGTGAAAGTCAAATCCGCATCGAATGTTCCGCTTCCAAAACGATTCACTACCCAATATTGAGCATCGAAAACTTCATCCGGCTCGTCGGGATTTATGTTTGCCAAAGTATCAATCCGGGTAACTGTGATTTCTGCTTCGTTTTGTGAATTAAAATACATTGATAAACCTGTACTTATAAAATCTACTGTCCCGGCTGTTTCGGTTTGGGAACCACTTTCTCCATATCCGAATGGAATTGTCGAATCTATCCAACAATTCAGAGTATCCATATTGGTCAAAGTTCCGTGATTTTCTCCGATGATATCATTAGCAGTTTCTCCCGAACCTTCATTAAATTGCCAGTAGCTGACCAGACCTGTTTCTGTTTCGTTTAAAGGGAGGTACATGTTTTCACGGATTTGGGTTGAGTCGCGCGCAACATTCCAGATGCGGACTTCATCTAATGAGCCATCCATAAATTCTGAAATTTCATTATAACTACCGAATTTTAAATTTGCATTAATATTTGGAATCGGAGAGTTACTGCTGTTTCTGTGTGCTACAATTTCACCATTTAGATAACTGACAAAACCATTCGTTGTATTTTGTTTCCATGTCATGGCAATGTGATGCCAGTTTCCATCTTCTGCCCCGGCACCGACAGGTATTCCATTTCCCGCTCCACCATCATTTGAAAGAATATGGGTATCAAACCAACCTGAAACAATATAAT
>JAIORE010000066.1 GCA_021108315.1 Candidatus Cloacimonadota bacterium | reverse complement strand
AAAAACAACATCGAATAAAAAAGCCAGCTGATAACAAATTACGAACTCTACATAAATACAATCTTCTTAAGATTCTGCTTGGTAGATAACGTTCGGCGTGCCACGTCATCTCGCCATGAGCATTTGATTTCGGTATTTCCGTAATCAAGTTGCGATTAGTGAGATGATAAAAGACGAGTAAATCAAGGTCAAATGGGTGCAGAATTACGAGTCCCCGTGGACGCAACTTTAGACGACGTGTCGATTCACTCCGGTTTTACTCGGCTTTTTTAGTGGCACGCCGAACGTTTGCCAACATGGAGTGGAGCGACATGTTGGCAAATGGATGACAGCTGCCACGCTCTTTCATATTCTCTTCTTGCTTGGCTGTGGAGCTGTTTGTTAACGGCAAATTTATCCCAATGTATTCTTTAACTCTTTTACATAATCAATGGTTGCCCTAAGTTCTGCTCTGAATTGTGGTTTATTATCGTGATGACTAAACGGATTCATAACTAAAGTTCGTTGTCTTTCAATATTGTTTCTTAATTCTACTGTGATATAACGTGAACCATCTCTTTTAGTATCATCTTTTATAGCTAACCAGAATTCGTTTGAAGATATTTTACTTTGATTTTTACAATATTTTACAGCAATTTTATTTTTATGACAAAAATCTTTGAGTATTTTTTCAAATTCACTTCTAATATAAACAGCAGATGCTTTAAAATCAGCTTTTTCATCCAGATAATATTCTGCCATATCAACAAAATCTGTTTTATGGTGGATTACAGGAATTTCAAATTGTTTAAGTGGCTCTTTTTTTACATACATTTCAGCAAATTTCCAATTAGAACTGTTTTCAGATTTTACTAACTCATACCACGATTTATCGTAGGTTGTCATAAATATTTGATAATCCGAAAATTTATCATCTAAGATTTTAAGAAATGGTAAACGATTAGATGTATCCAAGCCAATAAATACATCATCTAAAACAAGAAGTTGAAAATCAGTAGAAATGTTACCCAAAATGGCACCGAGATAAATTGAAATAGATATTGCTGTTAGTCTTGCTTCATTTAAAAAGTTATGATGTTCGGGTATGTTTTTTTTGAAAAAGTCAACCTGTAAATATATTGTTTTATTAGCAAATCCCTTTTCTTTTCCAATGGTTACATTATTATAGTGAAGTTTAATTGTTAGATCATAGTAGAAATATTTAATTATCTCATTGGTTTTAATTTCGATTTCATTTAATAATTCTCTAACTCCATCATTAAATTTTGAAAGTAAACCATCTTTTTGTTTAATTGCTTTGTATTCCAGCGTTCTTTTATCGTTTCCTTTCCTTTTAAGCTCTTCCCAATCTGAAATTATTGTATTTTCTGTTCTTGGATTTATAAATTCAGTTAATAAATCCTCAATAAGCAATTCAAAAATATTTACTTTCTTAGTGTTTAGATAATGTGTTTTTAATAAACTTTTGTAATCAAGGAAGCCTTTAATTTTATTTGCATTTTTAATATAAGTTTCAATTTGTTTGTTATTTGAATTATCAAGTAAATATGGATTATTTGAGTGTGAATTACCTTTATCACCAATTATTAGCTTTATGTACCCATTATTCTGGTCTGTTTCAGGGATAAATATATTTTCATATTCCAAAATATCAATATTTTCAACAGAAGATTGGAAAAATAGTTTTATTGCTTTAGCTACCGAACTTTTACCGCTTCCATTTTCTCCATAGAGCATCAGGTTTCTACCAGAACTTGCTAAATCAATTTCATACTTGCCATACAGACCTTTAAAATTGTTAATTTCAATTTTCTTTATTTTTTTCATTTCTGAACTCCTTTTTTTATAATTGCAATTTCCTCCACACTATCCATAAAAAACAAGTTTTTTCTGACAGGTGAGTTTTTATCATAAAACTTATTAAAAACAGCAGTAATCGTTTTTAATTTTTCTGAATCTTTCATTTCTTCTGTAAAGGCAGGTAAAATATTTAAGTATTTGAGAACATCACAACTCTCTTGTTTGAGTTCTTTTTCAAAGTAAAGCTCATAAACCATTCCATCAATTATCTGTTCAAAATAAAAACTCATTGTATCTTTTGGTTGTTGTTTTAAGAAGATAATATAATCTACAAGCGTTTCAAAAGGTTTTTGTTTCTCGAGAATGATTATTTTTATTGGAAATTTTTCTATTGTTGCTTTTTTTAAAGTATAAGCACCTCCTGCTGTCATAACACCAATGAAACTAAAATAATATTGAATTAATTTACTATTCAAAATAGATAGTAAATATTTATGTGAAATATTATTAGAAACCATAAAAAAGCCACCACTTGTTAAATAATGCTTTTCGTCATCCAAAGCAAAACCCCATCTGTCTGCTGTAAGTGGCCATATTATTTTTTCTTCATCAAATAGTTCTAAAAAAGCACAGTTTCTTAGATTTGTCCAATGTAAACCTTTATCGGTTCTTTTTTCAACAGCTCCATCATTTTTTTTGTTAATTTCTATAAAATATTTATAAATTTGAGGATAATCTTTTTGAATATTAACTGGTTTTAATTTTTTCTTAATACCATTATGGGAATTGATTAAAAATCTGAAATCAAAACGATAATAGTATTTTTTAATATCAGCACCTTTTAGCAAATGTTTTATTATATCAGTCTGTAATTCATTTTTTGTTTTTTTATCAATAACAAATGCTGGATCATATCCTGTAGTTATTCCACGTTTGATTTCAATTGATGTTATGTTTTGAATTTGATTCCCAGAATTTTCAATTCTTTTTTTTATATCTAATTCTTTTCCAGAAATAAAATTCCATTCTCCATCATCAAAAACACTTTGGCTAAAATTTGTGGTTCTCTCGCTTATTTTCTGCAAAAAATTTTTTCTCCAATCTATTTCCTTAAAAAAAACAGAATAGGAAAATTGATTTTCTTTTATAAAATTGTTTTTTGCAATAAAGACAACACTTGAAACTAGAACTTTTTCAAAAATAGGAACTTGTTCAAAATTAACTAACTGTATCATTTGTTTGTTGAGTAGAAAGTTTCTAAGAGCTTTCCCATATCCTGTATTAAAAAATTTATTTGTATTAATAAATGATATAATTCCTGATATATTTTTTAAGTAATTAAATCCTGTTTCAAAAAAATATACGCTTAGATCAGAAGAGCCAGTATAAACTTTATAATTAGGTTTTAATATCCAAGCTATATGTTTTAATTTTTTATGTTCAACATAAGGAGGGTTCCCAATCATAACATCAAACCCATCGTTTTTATCAAAAACTTCGTGGAAAAATAGTTTAAAATCAAAATCTATTTGATATCCGGCTAATTCAGAAGAATATTTTAATATCTCTTGTATTTTGGTATCAATAATTTTTTTTTGCTCTTTTTTCTTGTTTTTATCAGTTAATTTGTAATATGCTTTTATAAGTTTTTCAATTTCATTTTCGAGAACTAAATTTCTTAGAGAGCCATCAGGCATATTAATTAGTGAATTCCCTTTTACAATTTTATATTCCAGGTTCGGCAAAGGATCGATTTGCTCAATTCGGTTTTCGTCAACTACCATTGAGAGCCACAAGCGAAGTTTAGCAATTTCAACTGCTCCTGCATCAATATCTACCCCATAAATAGAATTTTGTATGGCATTAGCTTTAAAAAGATATGCGTTTCGTTCTTTACTTTTTTTTTCTTTCACAAAAGGTGTTAAAAGCTTACGTAGTTTTACGATTTCGTTCATTATTCCAACAGGAAAAGCACCTGATCCAACAGCAGGATCACAAATTTTTATATTTTCCAATGCTTTATCAATTTTATTCGCGTTTTTACGAATGCTTTCAGGTATTTGTTGTTTATTATTGGATAAGCTGTATTTTCCTTCTTCAATAGCAATGTCTTTATCAATAATGTGCTCTCCAAAGTGTATAAATGTTTCCAAATCCTGTTTAGAAACAACAAGATTGTTATTTTCAATTACAAAATCCAATTGTCCTGTTTTTCCTTCATTTCCAAAAAATTCTATTTGATTATTTCCAAGTTTTTGAAAAGAGGAAGATTTATTAAAAACAGATTCCAAATAAAATAATAAACTGTTTTGTGCCATAAAATGCACTATCTCTCGTGGAGTATAAAAAGCACCCTTACTTTTTCTTTCGTTAACTTCTAACATACGTTCAAATACTTTTCCAAGCATTTCAGGGTCTATGGCTACTTCTGTATCAAGCGGTTCATCTTCTTTTACGGTAAAGTTATAAAGATCGAAAACATCAAGTACTCCAGAACCCTCGTCATCTTCTTTTATGTCGGAGAATAATTTATTTGAGATAAGAATATCATTTTTTTCCCAATCGTAAAATCCAATAGGATCAAATAATCCACCATTCAGAAATGGAATACGAGTTTTAAATTTTTTATAATAATCTGTTACCCTTTTTTTGCTTAAGGCATCATAAAAAAGAAATTCAAGGTAATCGTTAAAAAAATTTTCTTCCTTATTCACATTTTGGAATAGTGTTCTCAGAAAATTTTTATTCCCATCACCATATTTTTGATTTTCTCCAAGGCCCAACCAACCTTTTTTTTGTAAGAAATATAAAAATACAATTTGCCCAAGTAATTTCTTGGAAAAATTAAGAATGCTAATGTTTTTGGACTTAAATTCGGCTTTAACTTTGGAGTTTTTCTCTACAATAATTTCTATTTCATCAACAAGATTAAATAATAGATTTTTGTATTTTTTGTAGAATTCATCTGAAACAGCTTCAATATTAAATGCTTCTTCAATATCAGATAAACTTGGAGCGTAATCATTTTTAAGTATATCAACAAGTTGACTTTGTGCTGTATGACTTTTACCTTTTTCACCGACCATAAATGAGGATCGCTTTGCCGGAGTTAAATCATCTTTTTTCTTTTCAAGACTGTATTGCATTTTTATGAAAGAAAAACGCCAATCAGTCGATTTATCTGTATAAAAAGCCACAAGTGCAGCATCTTTGTCCTTACTATTCAAATACCATCGCACAAAATTACGTTGAGAACTACGAGCATAATCAATTGAATGATTCCTTTTCAGCTTTACAATTAAAATATCAATTAAGTTGCTTTCTTCATCTTCAAATTTTCCTATTCGCTCGTATAAGCTTATAAATTCAGAAAAAGCTTTGGGAATATTGTAACCGGTTCTTGAGAATTCGGCAGAGTGTATATTTTTTAATAAGTTACGCATAAAGTAGCTGTATTTTTCTTTGTCAAAAGAACTTTCAAAAATATCTTTAATCATATTTTGTGCTTCAATTTTCTTCATTTAAAACCTTCACTTAATGAAATATTCTGATATTATTATTTCTTCGAGACTTTCTCTTGAAATATCTCGGGCTGTTTGAGTTGATTTAAAAAACTCATTCGGTAAATTTCTCTTTATTCCTGCTAAAATATGATATGGATTACGAAAATCTTTAATTTCATTAAAAATTCTTTTTGCTGCTGATTTTGGAAGAGCTCCCTCTTCAAGTAGTTTTTTTGTTTTTTTTAGATACTCTTCATCAAATTCAGTAAATCCGCTAAATTTTCTCATTTCTTTTGATTTGAGAATTTTTAAAATTCGAGAAGAATTTGTACGACCCCTATTACTCACTTCTTCTATTAATTCTTCTGCTTCTAAGCTTTCGATAATAGCACTTTTATTTTTCCTCAATAAGTCATAAAAATTATTAAGAATTTTCGAGCGTCTTGTTTCTGGATTTGCATTTAATAATTGAGCCGAAGTTATAAAATCTATTTCCTGAGAAAATATTTCAGTCGCAATAAAAAACTTTTCAAGTTTTCCTTTTCTAAAATAGGTTAATAATGAATTATTTTTTAGATTTTTTGTTTTCGTGATTTTTCTTGCTGTTCTTGCTTTTTGGGGTAAATTTTTAATCTTTGAAAAAAGTGTGTTGTCATTATCCCGAATACTTTTAATAATATTGAGATATTTTAGTTCGCTTTCCTCTTCTTGATCTTCACCAAGAATGAATTCTTTAGAAGTAAGTTTGCTAAACAATTCAAAGGATTTAATTTCTTCTCCGTCCGTAAGTAATTTTGCATCATTTCCCAACATTTCAATGAAGTAGCTTATTTTTGCATTCGCAGATTCATTAAGTTTAATAATATCATTTGATTGTTCAGTCGGGAAAAAGTTATATGTGTAAATTTTATTAAAATCTGTATCAACTCGATTAATTCGTCCGACTCTCTGAATCATCCTTGTTGGATTCCAAGGAATATCATAATTTAAAACTACGTTAGATCTGTGAAGACTAACTCCTTCAGAAAGAACTTCGGTTGATATTAATATTCTATAAGTATCCTTTGGCTTTCGTGCTTTTGCATCAAAATTACTAATAACAGTAGAAAGTTCGGATTTATGAATTGCTCCGTGGTAAAGTAGAATTGGAATATTTAAAGCTTTTTTTAATTCTTTTTTCAAATATTCAGCTGTTTCAGTAGATTCGGTGAAAATAATAAGTTTATTCTTTTTAAGAATTTTGTCTGTTTTTAATCTGTGCACAAATTCATTTAATTTTGGATCATAATCAATTTTAGACCACATCTCTTTTATATATTTCAAAGTACTTAGGTCTTTTTTTAATAATACCAAGAAATCTTTTCTAAATAATTTAGATGAAAACTTTTCAGCTTTTTCATTTTCAATCAGCTTTTCAATTGCTTCAAAGTCATCATTTAAAAAAAATTCTATGATTTTGTTCCAGTATTTTTTACTTAAAAACACATATCCTTTATTAAATGCTTCTATAAAATTCTCATAAGAAATTACGAAACGATTAAGAGTATTTTTAAATGCTTCAAAACTACTTTCAAGTCGCTTTATCAGAAGGATTCTCATAAATCCCCCCATATTTCTTTGAAAAGTTTGATCCTTTGCTGACAATCCTTCATCAAGATAAAGTAATGGAGTATAACGAGCATATTTAAAAGATTCTTTATCTGTAATTAGTTTAATTGTTTCTGTAAATATTTTATCTAACTTAGAATCTAACTGATAAAAGATTGGTTCAGGTGCTTCAACTTTTGGGAATTTAAGTCCTTGGCTGGTCAAATCATCTTTGAAGAATTTATCAACTTCAAATCTAGTTCTACGAACCATAATATGTTTGAGTATTTTGTCTCTGATTTCTTTTGCATTTGATCTTACTGTCTCAATATAGAATTCATAATCATCTTTTCGATCTAAGGTTTTTACTTTTTTATTTAAATGATTAAAAAATGCTTCAAGATTTTTTATTCCGGGAATTGTGGAATTTTTCCCTTTTTGAAACAGCTTTATTTGGGACAAAATATCCATTGGAGAATTATTTAATGGTGTTGCAGTGACTAAAATAACTTTCTTACCTCTACAAATAGCTGCTAAGTTTTCATAACTAATATTTGTTTCGTTCCTAAATTTATGAGCTTCATCAATAAATACATTATCGTATCTATCCGTTCCTCTTTCAATTATCTTTTCCAATTTACCAATTGATTCGAATTCCGAAGCAATTTTAAAATCGTGAAATACATTTACCCAAGAATTTGGATTATCTTTACTAAGAAGAGCTGGTGAAGCAATAACCAAGTTTCTTCCTGGTAATTGATTTGCAAGCAATGCTGAAATAAATGTTTTCCCAAGTCCTACAACATCAGACAAAAATACTCCACCATATTCATTTAATATTTTTCTAGCGTTTACTACAGCTTGTTCTTGATATTTTAATTTCAGAAAATTATCTGGATAATTTTTATAAAACAGTTCTTCATTTATACTCAAATCTTCTTGAAAATATTCATATAAGAATTTAAGGAATAACTCATAAGGTGTAATTGATTCATTTAGAAAAGTCTTTTGAGTAATTGTTTCAACATAATAATCTGATATATCAACAGCATTACACCATAATTCTTCGAATTGATTAAGAGCAAATTTAACATCAGAATAATTTTTTAATTGCACATTGAATTCTCTATTTGCAACTAATCCTGATTCAGAAAAATTACTCGAACCTGTAATTACATTTCCGAAATCTCTATCATTCTCAAAATATCTGCTGACATAAACTTTTGCGTGCAAGTTTGTTGAAGGATAAGCTTTTATTTCTATTTTCCCATTCTTTAAATATTCAATAAATTTAAGAATTCCTTCTTCAATTTCAATTTCATCGGGAGCATTATTTACTTCATTTATCCACTGCTGTTCATAAATTTCTTTAACTCGAATATGTGATTCAAAATCTAAAAAATTACTCTCTCTTGATTTTTCAATGATCTGATATGTTTTTTTATCCGTATTTAAACCTACAAGAATTCTAATTTTTTCAATATTTTCAAATGATTCATACAATTGATAAAATCCGCTTGTTCTAAAATATCCAACTAATATATCAAAATATCTTACATCTTTTAGGATTGATTTAAATCTATCGACTAAAGTTCGTCCTTCTTCGTTTGTAAAGAAAGTTAAATCTATATTATTGCTCATTTATTTATTTTTTCTTAGCTCCGCATTTATTTTTTTGACAAGAAGAATTTTATTACATATTAGCACAATATATTTTTACAAAGTAAGATCTTTTTGCCGTTAATGGTCGCGTGTGCGGTGCTCATCTTGCTTTTCTTTCATACAGAGTACTGACACGTTTGTTAGCAATATAAAAATAATATAGATTTCCCCAAAAATGCAGGCCAAATTTGACTTGCCTACATGTTTTTTCGCTAAGATTATTGATTCTAGCTATGCTTTCTCCTTTATCTTACTCCATAAATATTCTTTACTTAAATTTGTAGAATTAAATACTTCGACACTATGTGGTTTGCCACTGAATCGAAAAGTTTTTATTGTTCCATCATCAAATTTTACTTGATAATTGGGTTTTGATCCGTCTCCTGTAATTCCTAATCTTAAAGAAATTGGATTACAAATATTTTTGATGTTTTTTAAATAATTTTTAATGTTTTGGACTACAATTACTATTGAATCTCCCTTCTGAGTGACTTGCAACTTTCTATGAAAAAAGACATCTAGTTTGATTAGATTTTCTCTTACAACAATCCAGTGATTAGAATACGTATGATTAATTATTTTTGGTAAATCACTGTATTCCAAAACGTAATCGACGCTGCTATATTCATCGTTAATATGTTTTTTGAGTGCATGTGGAACTAGATAAATAATCAAAACATCTTTGATAACATTGGGATCTATAATTGCAGATTCAAATTTAGAAATAATATAATCATATTTAGAACTTTTAGAACTGGCATCTCTTATACTAGACAGATTATCTTTTAAGATTTTTAAACTGTTATTTGAAATGATTTCCTTATATTCTAAATACCTTTTAAGTTGTTTAGAATCAAAAGAACTAACATCAGTTTTAATTTCAAAAAGGACTACCAATTGTTTTGAAGTATTTACCAACAAATAATCGATGTTTGTCGACTGATTATTGTCTATTTTTTTTAAAGGAAATTCTTGTGTAACTAATTTATACAAGCCTGCATATGATTTATCAGATTCAAAATATTTATTCAATACACTTTCGATAAACAAACTCAAAATTGGAGTTACTGCCCGTTCTACCTGAACTTTGGGTATTTTTATTCCTTCAATAATTTCCTTCATTAATTCATTTGTGAAATTATCTTTTGAATTATTATTTTCCATTAAAAAACCTACTACTATTTAAAAAGCATAAGAGGTAATCTAACCGGATTTGCTACTTCCCCAAAAAAAATTACAAAGGGCAACTCGGTTAACAAATTATAGTTTAGCGATTTGTTAGCAATTTTTATTTGAACTCTTTTTCGATATTCTTTTTCTTATTAACTTCGTAAATATATTTTTTTACTGCTTGATCACTTATAGCTTTCTCAAATGAAGTAACGTCATCCCACCAAAAATAAAGATCATCAGGCCTGTTTGTAAAATATTCATCATATGTACTTGTAAGCTTATCAAAATATATTACAAGCTGGTGTCTTTGTGTAGATTGAGAAAAAAATTTTACATGAATTTTTACAGAATGATCTGTTCCAAAATCATTGGCATAGTTAAAGTAAACAGTAGTTAATGGCAAATCTCCAATTTCTTTATCAAGCGTTACATTTTTTTGAGATGCTTGTATGTTCCATTTTTTATATTTTTGTATATAATCAAGAAGAGTTACTCGGACTGTATCTTTAAGAGAAATCGCAATAGAATTAACGTACCAAGTAAGAGAATTACTTTCAGGTTCGTATGTTAGGTGCATATCCCGGTTGATAAAACTTTCTAATAGGTTATTCCATGTATTTGTTTGAAGACCTGTCTTTACTCTATATTCTTTTGAATTACCTGAATCAATTGCAAAAAATATAAATAAGATCAGTACAAAAAGATATTTCTTCATAATATATACTCCTTTTACATTATTTTACTAACATCATAATAAACAGCAAGGTTCTTAATTTAATTCCCTTATATCTTTGATTGATATAACTATTCTCATCTCTCTTTACCGCAACTTAAACTACTTCAACAAAATTTTTAATAATAACTTGTTTCAAGGGTATAAATCATCTTGCACACATACTCCTTTTTCATTTTTTCATCCATTTTTATATCTTTTTATTTTTAAAAACTAAATGTTGCTAACGTTCGGCGTGCCACGTCATCTCGCCATGAGCATTTGATTTCGGTATTTCCG
>JAIORE010000069.1 GCA_021108315.1 Candidatus Cloacimonadota bacterium | reverse complement strand
TTCTACGATTGGCAAATTACGTTCCACTTTTCTTATATAGCCGTAAGATTCTGCACTGAAGATAACAGGCTTCTCCACACCAGATTTTCGGGTAAAGTTTTCAGGTCATTTTAAGTTTAATTGCGTATTATAGTTGAGATGTAAATTATAGTCTGGCGTGGCAGAAGCTGCCCATTGCACGAAATCAAGAATAAAAATCATTTAACATATTTGTCTGGAATTTAGAAGTGTAGTAAATTTGCTTATTTTTTAAAAAGAAAAGACAAGAATAGAAATCAAGGAAAAGTTTTGGAAAAGAGAAAAGTTTTTTAACCGGAAAATGCAAGAACCTTCGATTTTTCAAACTGTAAGGCTTTTTGTTTTATTTTCTGCCCAATTTCAACTGACCGCTTTTTTAATCATAAAAGTAAATTAATCCAAAGGATAAATGAAGAAAAAAAATGGGAAATAGGAAGAACAAAATATTTAACAGATTTCAACATCGGATTTCTTAATTTTAGAGCTGGCGAGAAAAAATAAAAAAGCAAAAAGAAAGCCAGAATCCGCTGTTATTCAACTTCTTTAATTTTTGTTTTTACAATTATCTGCAACTAAATTCAGAATCTTTTTTTCGTAAGCCGTTTTCAAAAACAGGTCATCAAATTTCTAAAGTTTTCGCCGTAAAATTTCAATTAAAAAGCTGATGAAGAAAATTCAGATAAGAATTAAAGCAAACGCAAGAAGCAACGAGAAAAGGTTATTCATTTTCTAAATTGGTAAATAATCTTTTTAATGCAATCTGGCATAAATTTAACGAAATTGCTTTTTGCTGTGTATAATCTCAATAATTCTCTCAATGAAAATAAATCAATGTAGAAATCCCAAGAAGAAAAACTAAAAAAAAAGCAAAACATTAGATACCAAAATTATTGTTTATCAAAGAGGAAATTTTTTTTGTAATCAGCTGTAAATTAATGGGAATGTTTTTGCAGTAAAATCTAAATAATTCTTTTTACGCAAGAAGAAATCTAAAAAAAGAAAAGCGGAAAAAACAAAAAAAATGAAAAATTTCCCAAATATCTGTTTCTCAAAACTCTAAACATATTACGTGTAGATTGCTGCAACTTAACGAAATACGTCTTTTTAAGAGCTAATAATAATTTCCACAAAAAAGCTGGGAAAAATAAAAAAGAGAAAAGAGGAAAAAACTTTTCAGAATAAAAATAAACTTTTTCCTTGATAAAAAATAAGCAAATTAATAATCAAGTTTTCCGGTTGTACTTGCTTTTCATTTCCTGTTTGCAGGGGTTGATTAAATGATTTTTCGCTGGTAAATTTAAATTAACCGGAAGGCGGTTTTAATCTTAATTGTTCTTTTAATCGTATCGTTCTTGAAAAATAATTGAATCGTGCAACATCGTGCTCCAAGTTTAGATTGAAAGAAGAGCAAGAAGAACTTGGCAGCACGCATCCATTACAGGCAATCAGATGTAAAAATGTAAAAACTTGTCAGAAAACTTCAAAAGAAAATTCTGTATCTCATTAAAATGAATGAGGAAATATATGGAAAACAATAACATTCTGCAATACGAATCTACTGTCTGGAAAACAGCAGATTTATTGATAGCTTCGGGTATAAAGCAAAGTGATTTCCCAAAATTTATGATGCCGTTTTTTGCTCTGATAATGGTGGAAAGCAGATTTGAAAGAATGACTGACGAACTTAGAAAAGAATATGAAGAAAATGAGCTGAATATTGACGACCTTTTTGAGGAAATCAGAGACCAAGAACAGGGTTATAACAAATACTTAATCGAGCATAATAAAACACTTTCTGATATTTGTAAAAACGATAAAACTTTTGAAATAGATTTTGACGCATATCTGAAAGGCTTTGACGATGATACAAAAGATCTTCTTGGAATTGAGAAAGGAAACGATGAAGAAAAATACCTGAATATCTCAGGTATTTGCGGACAATTGAAGAAAAAGAAGATCCTCTTTTCATTTGTAAAAGCTTGGAGTGAAATTGACCTGAAACCTTTTAACAACAGCGAAATCACTACTCTGGAAGAACACATAAAAAGAAAATGGGCAGATATTTCTGCCGAAACTGCTGGAGAACAATACACTCCAGATGATGTAATTTCTCTTATTTCCGAAATCATCGCATCCAAAATAAATGATAAAGAAGGAATCGTATCAATTTATGACCCGACTTGCGGTGGTGGAAATATGCTTTTCGGAGTGGAAGATAAAATCAAAGATAAACTGCATAAATTCACTGCAACTTTCGGACAAGATTGGAATGACAGTCTCTATGCTTTAGCAAAGATAGAAAGCCGATTTCGAGAAGATTCTAAAATTGAATACGGAAACACTTTGACGGGAACTGCATTTTACGATAAATCTTTCGATGTTGTTGTAGCAAATCCACCTTATGGAGTAGATTGGAAAGGTTACCAAAAAGAAATTAGGAATGACAAAACGGGAAGATTTGTTGCACTTCCTGCAGTTTCGGATGGACAGCTTTTGTTTATGCAACATCTGATTTCCAAAATGGATTTTGCAGGAATTGGAGTTGTAGTTCATAACGGTTCCACGCTTTTCAGCGGAGATGCGGGAAGTGGAGAAAGTTCAATTCGTAAATGGATGTTTGATTCTGATATCGTAGAAGCTATTATTCAATTGCCTACAAATGAATTTTTTAATACTCCAATTATCACTTACCTTTGGGTTCTCAATAAGAAAAAACCAGAAATGAGAAAAGACAAAGTGATGATGATAAATGCAAATGAGAAGTTCCGATTACTCAAAAAGAGCAAAGGTAAAAAACGCAAAGAAATTGATGCGGAAAATCAAATGCTGATTGTGCAAACTATTTCTGAATTCCAAGAAACAGACTTTGCCAAAATATTTGATAAAGAATATTTCTATTATAATAAACAAGCGATAATACTGACTAACCTTGATGAAAACGGTAAATCTCTTGAAGAAATATTACCGATAAAAACAGACAAAAACGGAAACGAGAAAAGAGATAAATCAATTAAGCTTGAGAATCTGATAAAACTCACCCAAAAAGATGAAGACTCCGACTTGATTTTTGATAAATTCTACATTACCGATTTTGATGAAGAACATAAAACGCTGAAAAACTATAATACAGCCGTAATCAGAGAACAACTCGCTTTGTTTGATTATAAAGAAAAGAATTTGAAAGTTTACACTGAAAATGCTACATATTGGTTTGATGAAGATAAAGAAACAATTATCAAAGAAGAAAACGGATTATTGGAAGAACTCGGTTGTGGAAAAATTATTATAAAAAGCATTTATAAAAGAGCCACCAAAACCAAAGAAGCAAATACTATTGTAACGATTGAACTTACTCCCGATTACCAAAAGGATTACGAGATAATTCCATTTGTCAGAGATGAAAAACAAAACCAAAAAAATATTACAGATTTTATGGCAAAATACATTTTCAAACCTTTTGAATATTTGGATAACACGATTGGTGTGGAAATTAATTTTAATAAGATTTTCTACAAACCAGAAAAATTACGACCACTTGATGAAATATCAAATGACCTGAATGAAATTGATATTGAGCTGAAAACTTTGGAAGCAGAACTGGAATTATGAGACCTTACGAAAAATACAAACAAAGCGGAATTGATTGGATAGAACAAATTCCTGAAGATTGGGAAGTTAGAAGAGTAAAAGATACAGTTAATAAAATTGGAAACGGAGTTACACCATTAGGCGGTAGTTCTGTTTATTCTGATTTTGGAGTTCCTTTCTTAAGAAGCCAAAATGTCTATGATAATGGTTTAAGAATTAATAATGTTAGTTTTATTTCCGATACAATACATAATTCGATGAGAAATTCTTCTTTAAAAAAATATGATATTTTAATAAACATTACAGGTGCATCTATTGGCAGAACTTGCTTAGTTCCTGAATCTTTAGAAAAGGCAAATATCAATCAACACATTGCATTTCTGCGAATTAATACAAACAATCATTTTTTTATATCAGTTTTCTTAAAATCTCAATTAATTAAAGATTACATTTTTTCAGAACAACTTGGCGCATCTAAAGAAGCATTTAATTTGTCACAGATTGCAAACATACCATTAATTCTCCCGAATGATATTTTACAAACCAAAATTGCCAACTACCTTGATCAAAAAACAACTCAAATTGACAAAAAGATAAACCTGCTCGGACAAAAACTCAGCAAATACGAAGAACTGAAAAAGACTCTAATAAATGAGACTGTTTGCAGAGGATTAGATAAAAATGTTGAACTGAAAGAAAGCGGAGTTGAATGGATTGGTAAGATTCCGAAACATTGGGAAGTGAAGAGAGTAAAGGAATCTTTAAGAAAAAAAATTACTGATGGACCACACGAATCGCCTGAATTCCAAGATTCTGGATTTCCTTTTTTATCAGTTGATGGTATTGTTGATGGAGAATTAGTTTTTAAAAATTGCAGATATATTGATAAAGATGATTATAA
Source organism: Candidatus Cloacimonadota bacterium (assembly GCA_021108315.1). Lineage (GTDB taxonomy): Bacteria > Cloacimonadota > Cloacimonadia > Cloacimonadales > TCS61 > JAIORE01. Next base: position 6,233 of record JAIORE010000069.1, on the reverse strand, counting down.
AAGATTTTCAAAAAAAGTGAAAATAGAAAGGAATGATATATTTATTGGAAAAGCAGCGTCTATCGGAAAAGTAGCTCGTGTAAAAGTAGATTTTAAATTTACAGTTTGGTCTCCAATTGCAGTATTAAAATTTAATAATAAATACTCAATATCTTATATTGAATATTTTCTAAAAAGTAATGTTGTTCATAACCAGTTTGAGACTTTATGTACTACAAATACTCAAAAAAATATTGCAATGAAAGATATTCCAAAAATTAATATCCTTTTTCCCATACTTTTTGAACAAATCCAAATTGCAAACTATCTTGATGAAAAATGTGATAAAATAGATAAAATCAGAGCAACCATACAAAAAGAAACAGCACTTTTAAAAGATTTTCGCAAAACCTTGATAAACGATGTGGTTACAGGAAAAGTGAAGATCAATTAAGAATTATGAGTTATGAATTAGAAATAACCATTTTCGTGGCGTCACGAAAATGGTTAGAGAAGAGGTTATAAATGAAACAAGAACAGATAATGCAACTGCAAGAACAATTTGATAAAATCAGAGAAACACTTCCTGAAACTGATATTGAATTTTGGTTTGCCAGAGATTTACAGAAAATATTAGGTTATGAGAGATGGGAGAATTTTTCCAAAACAATTTTGAAAGCAACCGAAGCTTGTAAACAATCTGCTGTAGCGGAATCAGACCATTTTCGTGGCGTCACGAAAATGGTTCCGATCGGCTCAGGTGCAGAGCGTCCGTTAAAAGATATTATGCTCACACGCTATGCCTGTTATCTCATTGCTCAGAACGGTGATTCCAGAAAAGAACAAATTGCCTTTGCTCAAACATATTTTGCTTTGCAAACCAGAAAAGCAGAACTGATAGAAGAAAGGCTTTTGCTTAATCGCAGAATGCAAGCTCGTAAGAAGTTGAGAGAATCTGAAACCGAATTATCCAAAAATATTTATGAGCGAGGAGTTGATGATCAAGGTTTTGGAAGAATTCGTTCTAAAGGTGATTCTGCTTTGTTCGGTGGGAAAACCACAAAACAGATGAAAGCAATAATGCAAATGCCCGATTATCGTCCTTTGGCTGATTTCTTGCCGACTGTTACCATTGCTGCCAAAAATCTGGCAACTGAGATTACAAACCACAATGTAGAAGAAAATGATTTAATCGGAGAAGATTCGATTACGCACGAGCACATCCAAAATAATAAAAGTGTTCGTAAAATGCTTTTGGAAAGAGGAGTTGTTCCCGAAAAACTTTCTGCAGAAGAAGATTTGAAAAAACTGGAAAGAAGAGTAAAATCTTCCGAAAAGAAAATGATAAAAGAATCCAAGCTTCCAAAAGATAAAAAATAAGGTAAATTTATGAACGAATTGCATATTCAAGATAAATTTCTGATGCCGTTTTTCACAAGCAACGTGGAAGGTTTGGGATATAGAGAAGTAAAAGCAAATACAATCAGTAACAATCTTTTTATCGAAGAAGATTTGTTGGAATTTTTGTCATCAACAACAATGAATAAAGATAATTACAAAAAGCTTCTTAAAATTTTTTTTACTGAGAAAAATCTTATCAAAGCTTTTATTGAGATGCTGACGGCTCGTATAAAGAACTATCGAAATATGGCATTGTTCATCAATGCAAATCAGAGCATTACTTTTAAAAATTTGAAATTTTATATCTTTTATGTCAGTGGAAGCGAAACTTCCGAAGATAAATTGTTCGATCAAAATATTTTTTCTGTAGTTCAGGAACTTCCTTATAAATACCAATTTGAAGGCAGACAGATTTTCTCTTTCCGACCTGATATTACAATTTTTGTAAACGGTATTTATCTTGGTTACAGCGAGTTAAAATCTAATTATAATAATCAGAATGCGAAAAAAAACGGTAGAATAAAAGTCATCAAAGATTATCGGGAAGCAGTTGTGGAATATTTCAAAATTTCAGAAGGCAATGACAAAACGGAAATTATCCGAAAAGACTTTTTGAAGATTTTTGAAAAAGCGATTCATCTTACTTCTACAGATTTGGAAGAGACTTTTATTATCAGAAATATTTCCAATAATTTTGAAACTATAAGAGCAATTTATGACGAAGGGAAATTTGATTTTGAATCTTACACAATAAAAGTTCAAAAAGATTTTAAGCCATATCCGCTGTTGCAAACAAAAGCAGGAAAGCGAGAAAAACTGAAAGAAATCTTCATTGCTCTTTATTCCAAAAAAATGATAGAAAAGGAAATTCTTTATTACAATTTTATCGAGCGGGAAGTTGTGAAAACAGAAGGAACCAGACAATTTAAAAATGAGAAAGGTTATTTGATAAGTCCTCGACCGAAGCAAAAGTTCGGCGTTGATAAAATAATGGGAAAAATTGATGAATTTTTAGAACACGAACAAGACGATAATTATTTCATCAATAAACTAAAGAAACAACTTACAGGCGTGAGTGAAGACATCCGAAATGAACTGATTGAAAAGAGGATGAAATACAAGAATAATAAAACTGTTTATTCACTTTTGATGCAATATGCAGTAGGCTTTGGAAAAAGTAACATTATTGGTTGGTCGGCACTTCAACTCAAAGATATCAAACGCAACAAAGAATATGTTTATGACAAAATTATGTTGATTGTGGATAGACTTCAATTGCGAGATCAGCTTGATCGAAAGATGTTCAATATGAATGTTGATAACAGAATGTATGTGGAAGCAACTGATAAAGTTACTTTCTTAAATGCTCTACAAACCGACACGAGATTGGTAATTGTAAATCTGCAAAAGTTCGGAACGATCAAAGATATTTTGGAAAAAAGTGTTTTGGAGAAATTGGCAAAACTGCGAATCGTATTTTTGATAGATGAAATTCACAGATCACATTCGGGAGATCAGCACGAAGAGATGATAAATCTTTTTGACCTTTTGCAGGAAAGCTTCGATTCAAATGAAGAGTATCAAAAGAAAAAGAAAAAAAAGAATTTGATCATCGGTTTTACGGCAACTCCGAGTGACAATTCTCTCGCTCGTTTTGGAGAATACAACAAATATGCTGAAGGAGAGAAAATCTGGGTTCCTTTTGACAGCTATACAATGAAAGAAGCAATCGAAGATGGTTATATTCTCAATCCGCTGAAAGGTCTCGTTCCCGTTTCTGCTAAAATGTTTTATGAACTTCCCGAAGACCTGACAGAAGGCGTAACTGATGAAAAAAAGAAATATCGAATTATTAAGAAAAAGATTTACGAGAATGAAGAACGCATCGACGCAATTTCTAAATTTATCGTTGATAGATTGGTTCACACAACTTACAAAAAGATTCGCGGAACTGGAAAAGCAATGCTGGCAGTTTCATCAATAAAAAGTGCGATAAAATATAAAGACGCAATTGAGAAACATTGGACAAAGACCAAAGAAGAAAGCAAATTTGAGAGATTCAAAAATGCACCAATTTATATTGTTTACAGCGATAATCAGGAATATTCAAAATCCAGCACTTTAAATAACGGGATGAAAGAGCATAAAGTTTTGCAGAATTTTGCACTGGCAAAAAACGGCTTGATAATTGTTGTTGATAAACTTCAAACAGGTTTTGATGAGCCGAAACTTCACACACTTTTCTTAGATAAAGAGATTAGAAATATCAATGCTATTCAAACTATTTCTCGTGTGAACAGAACAACAAAATATAAAGAAGATTGTAAGATAATAGATTTTTCATATCGCAATGTGAATATCAATAATATCAAGAAAGCTTTTGAACATTTTAGCGATGTTGTAGTCAGTGATTTTGATCCTTTCGGCGAGTTAAAGAGATTGATCGAAATTCATAAAGAATTGGTAAGTAATCATCTTTATATCAAACATTTTAAAGATTTCAAAGAATTAGAGAAACATCATAAGACTGATGTCCACAGTTATCTTGAAATCATAGAAAGTTTTACAAGATATATCAGAAGTAATCCCGAGAGAAGTAAGAAATTAAAGAAGAGAATTAATCGTTATTTCAACATTATAAATCTAATTGAATATGTGATTGAGTTTGATAAAAAATACTCAGAAAAATCATTTCTCGAATTTTGGAGAAGATACAATAATGTTTACAACAATATTACAAAATCAACAGAAGAAAAAGATGATGTGGAAATTTATTTCAACAATCAAATCGGAATTGTTAGTGAACCAAAAGAGATTAAAAAGAAGAAGCCAAAAAGCGGAGAAGGTGAAGGCACAAAACATAAATACAATATTCTCAAAATAATTGAACAGCGAAACAAAGAGGAAGAAACGATCGGAGAATTGATTAAACAATTTGAACAGAAAATTGATAAATTCTTTGAGTTCATAAAAGCTGACGAAAAGGGAAAAAGATTAATCCTGAAAATTCAAACAGCAGGCTCTGCTTTTGGTGAATCCGAGATTTTGGCTGATTTTGAAAAGATTTACAATAAATACAGAATTCGATTCAGAAAGAAAATCGGTGAATTTTTCTTTAAACAGACACGAGATTTAATCGAGAAACTTTTTGAAGATTTTGAGGAAAGTGTTTTAAAATATGCGAGTGATGCAGAGTAGATTTGCCTGTAACAAAGGTGTCTCTGCCCGAAAAGATGGGCAGAGCACACCCAATCATTATGGGAAATCAAGATAGTAATAAGGATATAAAAAATGCAAAAATATTTGATTAGATCATATTCACCTCTAGGATTATATCCCACTGAATCATTTATACATAAAGATGCAGGATTTTTTGTTTCCGATGAAATTGTATATTCAATTGTATTAATGCAACTGAACAGAAATTTTTCTTATTCGTATTGGTTACATCCTGAAGAAGTACAACTTTGTTCTGCATTGGCTTTATCTGTTCCACCAATAAAAGTTGGAAAAACAATTTTTTATCCAAATTTATTTTGTTTTTCTAAAACTTATGAAAACTTAGTGATAACCAAAGATAAATTAAATAGTGAAATACTAATTTTAGCTAAAGAAAAAATAAAGAACAATAAAGAAGACTCATATGACAACACAATCCTTCCAACATTTATAAGTAAACTAGATTACAATTTTCATCCCAAAGCGAAAAATCATAAAAGACAGCTTCAATTATTCAATTCTATAAATATTAATAATAAAATGTTGATTAGGGGTTTGGAAACGCTAATTAAAAGTGCTGCTCTATATTGTCATCCTCAATTTCTGTTAGAAGCTTGTAGCTTGTTACATATTTCAATGGAAGTGAGTTTTCACTTAGTTTGTGATAAAGCAAACATTAACCATCTTAAACCAAAAAATAAAGTCAAAAAAGCACAAGAATATCTCTGTAATGCATTAAACGAAAAATATGAAGGACAAAAATACTTTGAACCATTTTATGAAGATAGAATAAAGATTGTACATCCAAAAAATAATTTTGGTCTTTATGCACAACCACCAATGTCTCCGGATGATTTTTATCATTTGTATGATAACTTGATATCAGTATATTCATTTTTACTTATTGGTTATAAGAAGTTAATGTGGGAATCTAATTGGGATTACTAAATGAAAATTGAGTTAAATTTACTTGAGAATTCATATGATTTCATAATAAATTCGTTTGAATTGTATTCAATTGCAGATGAATGTGGTATACACGATTCGCAGTGTTCAAGTGTTGACAACAAAGTGAAATGGAAACTTGCTTTTATCACAATGGTTCAAGCAGTTGAGTTATTATTAAAAGAAATATTATTTAGAATTCACCCAAATTTAATTTTTCTGAATATTGATTTCTACAATAAAAAGAACTTGAAGACAGTCTCTTTTCAACAAGCCATAACTAGAGTTCTAAATTTTAACGAAAAACCGATTGATAAAGAAGATGTAAAATTTCTAATAAATTGTGCAAAATTGCGAAATGAATTTATTCATTACAAAGTTAATATTCAATCTGAACAAATTTCTCCTAAGTATAGTGCACTACATAACATTTATAAAAAACTATATAAAGAGTTCTTTCAGGAAGAAATTACTTTCGTTCAGCAGAGGCATCAGCATATTGAGGGTAACATTTTACAATTCAATGAAAATATGATTATTTATAGAGGGTTTGAAATTAACAAAAATGAAGCAAAATTAATCCAAGAAGAATTAGAAGATAATAATAAGTATAAATTTTATATAACTATAGATGTTCGCAGATGAATTGATACTCTTTAATCATAATTATCTTGAATCCAATTTTAAAT
>JAIORE010000284.1 GCA_021108315.1 Candidatus Cloacimonadota bacterium | reverse complement strand
TAATTTTTTGAGTAAAATTTCAAAAAAATTATAAATTTTGACTTACAAAAACATATTTTTGCTGTATTGAACTGAAAAATATGTTTTGAAAAATTGTATTAATAAACAGGGTCATATATAAAATAACTAAAAAATTTGTAAATAATTACTTTTTTTCTTTCTCAATTAACAATATTAACTATAGATAGGAATATCTCTATCAAACCATTTTTGATACTGATCCATAAATTTTTCTGCATTTTCTTTATAAAATGATATAGATTCAGTATTTCCATTAAAAAAAATTATAATTTCTTTGCCATTATCGGAAGATTATCATAAACATGTGAAATTTTGTCAAAGCATATTAAAACTATTTGATTTACTTCTATCTCATCAATAAATACATTTCTCTCTAAAGAAAAATACGACCGCACATTACCTCCTATTTTCAACTAATTATCCTAAACCAGAAACTATCAACTTTTAAGCTTTTCATTATTTCTTCTGAAAACACCATTTATTATTTTTTTTAGAAATTATCCAAGGGAAATCAGAAGGATTATTTTGTTCAATTTCTAACTTTTTATCAATAATGCTTTCTGAAGTGTTAAATCCAATTGATACCATTAATATTTTTATCAATTCTGAGTTTAAACACTCTTTTGGTGAAGCTTATAATATTTTATTTAACGCTGTCCAAAAATTATCATTCATATTTTTTTCCATATTTTATGGTAAAAAATAATTATTAAAAACCTGTTTTATTAGTAACCATAAAGCTTGTGTATTTTCGGGAGTAACATTCATTGTTATTGTTAAGTTTACTATAGTACCAATAAATAAACTTTTCCAATCAAATTTATTGCTTCTTTTTGCAGAATCTATCAAATAATCGAGCTTGTTATTGAACGCATCAACCTGCTCTGAGATTAATCCTATTTCAGTAACCTTTTGTTTTAATGATTTTATTTTAGTTTCTAAAAGTTCAAACTCTTGAATTGAAAATTTACTATCATCTTGATCAAAGCTTATCGCTAGACTATCAATTTCTTTTTGCAATCTTTCCCATTTGTTAGGTGTATTAATTTCCTGATATAAAAGATGTAACCAAATGTCAAACCGAGAGCTGACAATAGACCAACCAGCTGCATTTACAGATTCCTTATAACTATTATGTGCTGGAGAATAAGACAATTCATAATTATTTGAGTGTGCCAGAAGTTTATCGGAAATTAAGAAAAAGAAATCGGTTTTTAAAAAGTAAACAATGCAATAAATATTGTTACTTTGTTCATCTAATTCAAATTGGATGGGTGAGAATCCTATTTTTTCAATACAATCATAAAGTTCATTTTTTTGTGATGCTAATAATTTAATTTCCCCTCCAACAACTTTATAAGTTAATTTATTCAATTCCAAATTTTCAAATGCTTTTAAAATCCTCTTTTTTCGCTTTATGCAGTCTAATTAATACGATTTCCAAAAAACAAAATCATTTTAATTTTCGTCAAGCAAAATCAAAACTAATCAAGTATTGTTTGTTACAAATAGGTTTATTTTCTCTTTATATGTTAAAACTTGGTAATTGGTCAATCGCATCATCCTTTTTTTTATCAATCAGTTTTGCATATATTTGAGTAATCTTAACATTCTTGTGTCCTAATAATTTGGAAACCGTATAAATATCAACTCCATTTGTAATCAGTAATGTTGCAAAAGTGTGCCTAGAACAATGGAACGTTATTTTTTTATTTATCCCAGTTTTTCTTGTGTATTTCTGCATATGCTCAACAACTGTGGAGCTGTGAGGAAGTTTGAAAACATTAATTGCTTTATGCTTCTTTCTTTGTTGTTCTAAAATTTGTAAAGCGTTTTTTGAAAGTTTTATCCTAATCGGATCAGTTGTTTTTCCCATAATCACATATAAAAAATAATTATCATTTTCATGTAAAATTTCTGAAAATTTTAACTTCTTAATATCTGAATAACGTAAACCGGTAAAACAACCAAAAAGAAAAGCTGATCTTACTTCCGGGTTTGGTGAATATTCTGTATCAATAAAAAGTTTTAACTCCTCTGCTGTTAAAAAGTCTCTTTTTGAATCCGGTTTTTTTATTGAAAGTCCAGCACCATAATTATTAAGAATAAGTTCAGCTTCATAAGCTCTTTTTATTGCTGTTTTAAAACGAACATAATATGTATTTGCACTATTAAGATTTAGTTTTTCACAATTTATCAAATACTGCCTGAATCCTTCACAATAATTTTTATCAACATCAGATATCGGAATACTTGGAGAAAATTTTAAGAGATGTTTTTTCATTTTAATCCAAACCGAAGCAGAATTTTCTTTGTATTTTTTTGTTTGAAGATCAATCCAATCAAAAATTGAGACAATATTTATATCAGTTGCAAATATATCATAATTTTTTAGTTTTACTTTTTCTTCATATTTAGCTCTGATTATGTATGCTTCTTGAAGTGTATATTTATTTCTTAATTTGTCATTTGGTAATAAATACAATTCGAGTGATTTTCTCCTACGATATTGTTTTTTATTTTTGTAATATCTGTAATCCAGATAGATGGAATATCTTCCAAATTGGGCTTTTTTAAGCCTTATTTTTATCTTGTAAATATCATTATTAATCTTGATCATTGCTACTTTTCCTCACACATAAGCATAGTACGGTTTAGTGTACGGTTTATGTCAAGGATTATCAAAAAAAAGATAGTCTAATCAAGTTTGTGATTTGTGATTTACTTTTGTTAAAAGCGTTCTATGAGGTCTATTCAAGGTTAAACAAAGCTAACAAATATAATGGCGGAGAGTCAGGGATTCGAACCCTGGGTAGACGTAAATCCACAACGGTTTTCGAGACCGTCCCGTTCAACCACTCCGGCAACTCTCCTAAAATTATCTCTTAAGTTGAAAAAATTTTGTTAATATTTCAGAGCATTCTTTATCTAAAATATAACGTTTTATTTCAGGATTATGATTCATCTGTCTATCAGAAGGAATATTCATAATTGAGCCACAAGCTCCTGCTTTTTGATCATCACACCCATAAACAATTCTACCAATTCGGGAAGAAAGTAAAATTCCAGTACACATCACACAAGGTTCAAGCGTAGAATACAATGTATATTTTTGAAGATATTTTTCTTTGCTTGGTACTATTTGTTCTATTACAAGTTTTTCTGCGTGGGCTAAAGGATTTTGCAATTGCCGTGTTCTATTATGATTTCTGCCAACGAGACAATCATCTTTAATTAGAACCGCCCCAATAGGAATTTCATCTTCTGAAAAAGCTATTTTAGCTTCCTCTAAAGCAATTCCCATCCAATATTCATCGTTGTTCTTCATATAAAATGAGCCATTATTTTTCCTAATGGCTCATGATTTTTTACTGTACTAGAAAGTTTAATTACTCTTTTTCATATACTTATAATAATCACTATCTGTGGACATGATCAAAGTATTTTTATTATCAATAGTTTTTTCATAAGTTTCTAATGTTTTAATAAATTGGTAAAATTCAGGATCTCTATTGTAAGCATCAGCATAAATTTTAATTGCTTTTGCATCTGCTTTCCCTTTAATTTCCTGAGCTGTTTTATAAGCACCGGATTGAATCAAATCTAATTCTTTTTGCATTTTACCGAGAGTTTCCGCTGCTTTTCCATTACCTTCGGAACGATATTTTGCAGCAATTTTCTGCCTTTCGGATATCATCCTTTCATAAACTTTTTGACGAACTTCTTTCACATAATTAATTCGCTTGATCTTCACATCAATTAGCTCAATTCCATAAGCATCAATCAAAGGAGAAGCTACTACAAAAATGGAATCTGAAATAGCATTTCTTCCCAAAAAAATCTCTTCGTCAATATTATCCTGTAAAGAAACATCTTCAAATTCTAAAGAGTATGACATGTTCCTATTTGAATTTCTCACTATCTCAATCAATTTATAAGAACTGATAATATCTCGAATTTTACCACTGATGATATCATCTAATCTACTATGAGCTTGATTTTCCGAACGAGTGGTTTCAAAGAATTTCAAAGGATCTTTGATTTTCCAGCGTGAAAATGTATCAATCCAAATAAATCTTTTATCAGCTGTAGGAATTTGACGAGGATCACCATCCCATTCCAGAATTCTTTTTTCAAATCGATTTACTTTATCTATGAGAGGAACTTTGCCATGTAAACCGGCAGAAATAACGGCATTGCCAACAGGATCTCCAAAACGGGTTATAATGACTTGTTCAGTTTCATCTAATATGTAAATACTATTAATAATTATAATGACTAAGGCAATTATTATTATCCATTTAAATTTCATTTTATTTTCCTCCTTTATCCAAGTTTAGCAAAGGAAGAATACCTTTTTGTTTATCATCAACAATATAAATTTTCTCTACTTTTGGCAGAACCCTCTCCATAGTTTCCAAATACAACCTTTTTTTGGTAACACTTTTGGCAAATTTGTACTGATTGTGCATCGCAATGAATCTATCAGCATCACCTGTTGCACGATTAGTTCTGTTTATAGCATAACCTTCTGCTTCTTCAATCGTTCTCTTGGCTTTACCTTCAGCTTCCGGAATTATTTTATTGTATTGTTGCCATGCTTCATTAACTATTCTTTCACTCTCCTGTTTTGCTGAATTAACATCATTAAATGCCGGTTTAACGCGTTCCGGTGGGAGAGCATTTTTTAGATTTATGGTCACAATTTCGATTCCGGCATTATACAAATCCAGATTAGTTTGCATTTGCTTCTGGGTTTCATAAGCTACTACTTGTCTATCTAATACAATCACTTCATCGAAACTGCGATCACCGATTATCTCGCGGACTACAGATTCAGATACATCTCTGATTGTTTCTTCAATATTTCTGATATGAAACAGATATGCCACAGGATCTTTTATTCTAAATTGAACGATCCATTCAACATCTGCAATATTTAAATCACCCGTCAGCATTATAGATTCATTCGAATAATCACGAGATGAATATTTTGTATTAATTCCTGATCTGAGTGTCCTAAAGCCAAATTCTTGTTTATAAACATGTTTTACTTTCACTTTTGTAAGTTTGTCTACTCCAAATGGAATTTTAAAATGTAAACCAGGTGTTGTAGTGCTGATGTATTTTCCAAATCGTTGGATAATACCTACTTCTTCCGGATTAATTGTGTATAAACCTGTAATAAATAAGATTAACAAACCCAATATAATAAGAATCGTAGTAACTTTTTTCTTATTAAATTTAGGGATTTTGGTTCTGTCAATTTTAATCTCTTTGAAACCATCCATAATAACTCCTCTATTTTTTATTCAATTGTTAGATAATTTTAAATTGTATTTTTTGTAAACACTTTTTTATTAAATTGTGATTTTAATAGGAACTTCCTATCTCATAAACTTTGATAAATCGAAATCAAAAAGTATTTAGCAACGAACAAGACAAACAAAACGAATAAATATGTTTTTATGAAACTTGTTAATATTTCTTACTACATTTTAAAAAAATATTAAAATTAAGGAATACACATTACCATCTCGTTGTGAAATTTTTATTCGAATTTTACATTACATTCACAAGATTTTTTTTCCTATTCCCTATTCTTCAGTATCCAAAGATCTTGGTAAAATTCGTATATTATGATGTTTAACTTTTACAGAAACTGCTTTCCTCAATAAATGTATCTGTAGAATAACAATATTTTTCTCGCCTTTCTCTTCAACGACTCCTCTTAATCCGGAAAAAGGACCGGAGATAATTTCTACTTCCGTACCTGTTTCTGGATATTCATGAGTTGCTAGTTCAGCACCTTTTTCTATTCCGAAAAATATTTGCCTTAGGTCATCCATAAGTTCATTTTCATTTATCACATTCAAAAAAGTTACTATATGACCGGATATTGTTAGAGTTCTTCTCTTCTCAAAATCACAACGTACAAATACATATCCGGAAAATAGTGGTTTGTAAAAAACTTTTTTCCTGTATTTGTATAGTCTAACACTCTCTTTAAGTGGTAAATAATATGTTATATTTTCTTTTAAAGCATACTGAGCAAGCTTTTTTTCCTGTTTGGGTTTTGTGTAAACCACAAACCAATGTTCATCATCACTTTTTTCTAATTCACCGAATAATTCTTGTATATCACTCATAATTTAATAAAAAAAGGACACCGAGGTGTCCTTAATATTTTATAATAAAATAATGTTTTCTGATTCAATACCCTTTGTAGCATTACGAGTATCAATTATCAATTTAGATTTTTCTACGATGTCTTTATAATCATAGATAGTATGGTCTGTAGTAATTAATATTGCATCATAATCTTCAATATTATCCAAACCAACAGAATTGTATTTTTTATCATTTAATTCATTATGAAAAACCGGAACATGAGGATCATTAAAATCAAAGTTTACCTGAGCCTTTTCCAAAATCAGCATGAGTTGCTGAACTGGAGATTCTCTCATATCCTCAATATCTTTTTTATAAGCAACACCGAGAATGAGAATTTTGCTTCGTGATAATGAAATACCTCTTTTATTAAGGGCATTACTAAGTTTATTTACAACAAATTCTGGCATATGATTATTGATTTCTCCGGCAAGTTCAATCAAACGTGTATGATATCCATATTCACGAGCTTTCCAGGTAAGATAGAACGGATCCAAAGGAATACAGTGTCCACCGATTCCGGGACCTGGATAGAATGCCATGAAACCGTAAGGTTTTGTTTTGGCAGCTTCAATCACTTCCCAAACATTCAATCTCATTCTCTCGCATAAAATTGTCATTTCATTTGCTAAAGCTATGTTAATATTTCTAAAAGTGTTCTCATAGATTTTTTCCATCTCAGCTACAGCAGGTGAAGAAACCAAATGAATTGGTGCATCCAAAATAGATTCATAAAATATTTTGGACAATTCGTTGCATTGTTTTGTCACTCCACCAACAACTTTGGGAGTATTATTAGTTTTGTAATCTTTGTTTCCCGGATCAACTCGTTCAGGTGAGAAGGCAATAAAGATATCTTTCCCAACTTCAAAACCTTTCTTTTCAAAAGCTGGAACAATTATCTCTGCTGTTGTACCCGGATAAGTTGTACTTTCCAAAATAACCAATGTATCTTTTGAAACATTTTCAACCAAAGAAGCTACTGAAGAACGAACATAAGATGAATCCGGTTGCTGATATTTATCCAACGGAGTTGGAACAGCGATCATGATCACATCAGCATCTTTCATACATTCATAAGTCAAAAAAGCTTTCAGTTTTCCAATTTGAACAAGTTCTTTCAGTTCCGTATCATCAACATCACCGATATAGTTTTTACCGGAATTTACATGCGTTACAGCGTATTCACTTAAATCTACTCCTATTACATTAAAACCTTTTCGAGCAACAGTTACAGCCATTGGCAATCCAACATAACCCAAACCGACAATACCGATTATTGCTGTTTTATCATTGATTTTTTGTGCTAAAGACATTACTTCTCCTATCTATCTTTTCTATAATCTTTTTTATAGTCTCTTTTCTTGTCATGATAAGAATCTTTTTTATGATCTCTATTATAATTTCTGGGGGGAGATTTTTGGATAGCTGATGGGTCAGGTTCAGGATTTCCATCAACTCCTTTCATGGTAAGCTTTATCTTACCACGATCCAAACCTATGAACTTAACTCGAACTTTATCACCAAGTTTTACTACATCTTCTACTTTATTTATCCTACTATTATGCATTTGGGAAATATGAACCAAACCGTCTTTGGTTTCACTCATGAAGTTTACAAACGCTCCAAATACTTCAATTCTTTTTACAACACCTTCATAAATCGCATTCATAATAGGATCACTAACAATATCCGTAACAATATTTTTAGCTTCTTGAATAGCGTCATTATCATTAGAAGAGAAAGAAACCGTACCATCATCATCAATATTGAGATCAACCTTAGTTTTTTCAATTATTGATTTAATCATTTTTCCACCGGAACCAATTACCGCTCCAATTTTATCAGGATTAATTTTCATCTGAACAATTTTGGGAGCACATTCGGATAAATCTGTTCTGGGCTGGGCAATAGTTTCAACAATCTTATCTAAAATATAATCTCTCGCAATTTTCGCTTTTGCCAAAGCAATTTCCATAATTTCTTTTGAAATTCCTTCAATCTTGATATCCATCTGCATTGCAGTGATACCATCTTTTGTTCCGGTAACTTTGAAATCCATATCACCAAGATGATCTTCCAATCCCATAATGTCAGTCAAAACTACATATTTATCACCATCCATAATCAAACCATTTGCAATACCAGCTACCGGAGCTTTTATTGGAACACCACCCGCCATCATAGCAAGTGTGCCACTACAAACTGTTGCCATAGAAGATGATCCGTTTGATTCTAAGATTTCACTAACAGCTCTAATTGTATAAGGAAAATCTTCATTTTTTGGTAAAACAGGTAATAAAGCTCTTTCTGCGAGAGCTCCATGTCCAAGTTCTCTTCTGCCGGGACCACGCATAAAACCAGCTTCTCCTACACTGAATGGAGGAAAATTATAATGTAAATAGTATTTCTTTTTATACTCATCTTCCAAACCGTCTATAATTTGTTCATCACGACCTGTTCCGAGTGTAATAGTTCCGAGAGACTGAGTTTCTCCCCGAGTGAAAAGAGCAGAGCCGTGAACCATCGGTAAAATATCTACTTCACAGGTAATTGGGCGAATATCATCAAGTCCTCTACCGTCAACTCTATGATTATTTAATATACTTTCTCGAACAGATTGTTTGAATAAATGGTCGAAACACTTTTTGTACAATGCTTCATTTTCAGCAAAGACATCTTCCCCATCTCGTTTAGCATAATCATCCAATAACTTTTGTTTGATATTATCAATTGCTTCACTTCTTTCTGCTTTTCCTTGAAGATTCGTTGCTTTTTGAAGGTCTTCACCACACTCATTCTTTATCTGCTCAATAATATCTTCCGGTAAAACATCAAGTTTAACTTCGATTTTATCTTTTCCACACTTTTCTGTAAATTTATTCTGGAAAATGTTCAATTCTTTAATCGTTTCATGACCTTTATAGATGGCATCCAATATTACATCTTCCGTAATTTCAATGGCTCCGGCTTCTATCATAACAATAGATGAAATTGTTCCGGCAACATCCAATTCTAAAGTTGATTTTTCTATTTGATCTTGTTTTGTATTGATAACAAATTCTCCATCAATCAACCCAACCGATACATTGGCAACAGGTCCGTTAAAGGGAATATCTGATATCATCAAAGCTAAGGAAGCTCCGAATATTCCAAGATTTACAGGATTATTTATACCATCATAAGATAGAATTGTAAGAACAACATGAACTGCGTTACGAAATCCTTCCGGAAATAATGGTCGAATAGCTCTATCAATCAACCTTGCTGATAAAGTAGCATTTGTGGAAGGTCTGGCTTCACGTTTGAAAAATCCACCCGGAATTTTACCGGCAGCATACATTTTTTCTATATAATCTACGGTGAGAGGAAAGAAATCTGTTCCTTCTCTCGCTTCTTTTGACATAGTAGCAGTTACAAGAATAACTGTTTTTCCATAAGTAACAAAAACAGAACCATTTGCCTGTTTCGCCATTCTTCCTGATTCTACTGTTAAATCTCTTCCTGCTAATTCAATTTTTTCTTTCGTCATTTTAAAATTGTGCATTTTTGTCTCCTAAATTTTTGTAAGGAAAAAAGCAATAGGCAAAATCCATAAATTATGATAGATTTAGCTTATTGCTCAATTTCCCAATGTTTCTTTAATAAAAAAAGGGGGTTTTTCACCCCCTTTGTAAACTCCATCTATTTACGAAGGCCAAGAGCTTTGATTAGTTTGCGATATCGTTCTACATCTTTACTTGTAACATAATTAAGCAATCTTCTGCGTCTTCCGACCATTTTTAATAATCCACGCCGAGTATGATAATCTTTCTTATGAACTTTGAGATGCTCATTGATATCTTTGATACGCTGAGTGAGCAGTGCAACTTGAACTTCCGGTGATCCTGTATCTGACTCATGGAGTTTAAACTCTGCCATGATAGCCAATTTGGCTTCTGGTTTCAATCCCATCTTTTACCTCCTTATGATTATTTGATTGTCACACAAATTTTGGCGTTTCTATTGTAAAGTTATTTTTAAATTGAGAATATAGTATATTTATTTGATTTGTGTTCTGAGGATATAATCGAATATTTTCGAGTAATTGTAGATGAATCTTTGTGCAAATAAAGTATACTAACCGGAAAGTGGTTTTGCCTTTTAAAATGCCCAAATCGTACTTCCCGAAAGCATTCGGGATATTGGGAATGATTAAAAACATTACGAAGACAAACTTCTGTAACGAGTTTCCAATTAAAATAACAAGAGGTAATACTAAAAAAAATTTAGATAATATAAACAAAAAACCGGTTAATGCTTTTTATTTCATTAATTATTAACTTAAGTTGCTAATTAATAATAAGTTAAAAATTATTAACCGATTCATCAGCTTTCAAATATCCAAAATCTTTTTAAAATACTTTTTATTATTCCCTTTCAGAGTAAATCATCAAAATAATTTGATAGCGTAAATTATAGGTGACCAAGTCACATTTTCATCAAATATAATAAATTTGTTATCAAAATTTTATTTCAAAGTCTCAAGACAAAATTCTTTTTTTCTTTTTTTACTTATAATTTT
>JAIORE010000426.1 GCA_021108315.1 Candidatus Cloacimonadota bacterium | reverse complement strand
ATGAAAATTATGTTTAAATTAAACTCAAAATATGTCCAAGATTGCTTGACACATTCCGTAGTTGCTAAATATTTTTTGGTTCTGGCTTGTCCAGGTTAAGCAGGTTAGGATAGTATTCGGGTTCAAGGAAATAACTTTAATAATATTAAAATAGATTTTAATTATATTTATTATTTGCTTTTTAACTTTATTGAATTAGATTTTAATTATATTAATATTAGAAATTGAGGAAATTTATGGAGAAATGGTTAATTAAGCTATCAGAAGAAGATCATAATTTTATTAAAAAATTTGTTATGGCATCTGGTTCATTAAAGAAATTAGCAAAACAATATGATGTCTCATATCCAACATTGAGAATCAGATTAGATAAATTGATCAATAAAATAACCATCATTGAAGATGTAGAAGTAAAAGACCCGTTCAAGCAGAAAATTAAATTGTTAGTTGCGGAAGGTGAACTTTCAATTTATACTGCAAAAGATATATTAAAAGAGTACAAAAAATCAAAAAAGGAGGATTTAAAATGAACAATGCATGGTTTAACCCAATGTTGTATGGTTGGATACCAGGAACATTTATCGGAGTAATGGGTGGAGTAGAAGGAGTTTTAATAGGAATATTAGCTTCAAAAGGAAAAGCTAAGAAATTTATTTTTACCTTTCATTTTTCTCTAATAGGGATTAGTTTATTGCTTTTAATCTCAGGAATTATCGCCCTGATTTCCAAACAACCTTATGGTGTATGGTATGGCTTATCTCTCGCTGGAATGATCGGTACAATTGTATTAGGATCACTTACTCCTGTGGTTCTAAGGCGATTCAAAGAGGCGGAAATGAGAAAAACAATGTCTCAGGATATTTAAACCTAATTTGTGCGATTTATTTTGAAATTAGGTGTTAACTTCTTTTAGTAAAATGATTTGGAAAAAATTGCAGTAATACCCATTAGGTCTTTCAAGATTTTTTCCTAATTCACTTTTACAAAAGAAGTTAGTGCATAATGAAAAAATAAATCGCTCAATTTAGGTTAAGGTTTGAAAAAGATTCTGCAATTGAATTATTGCAGAATCTTCCTTTTGGATAGCTGGAAATACAATTGATAAAAAAATTACATTTCGAAAATACTTCTTTTTATAAATCTCAAATTTATTATTAAGATGTTCCTTTAACTTTTCGAATTAATCTGGAAAATTTTTGTGGTTTGAAAAATAAAGCCAATAGGATAATCCCACCACCAATGAACAACCTTATAATATTCGCATCTTCACCAAAAAAAATCAAACTGCAAGCAACAGCAAGAGGAATTTTGAGATTATTCATTACAGCAAGCGAACCGATCTTTACCTTTTTTGCTCCGAAATTCCAAAGGAAAAAACAAATCCCAGATGAAATTACTCCGAGATACAAAAGAGTATAAATTTGTTTACCAGTAACTGAAATACTTGTGAAATCAGTAGTAAATAAAGAAAATATGAAGGTAATGAAAACTGCTCCGAAATATAAAAGAGCAAATATGTTTTTGTCAGATAATTCAGTTCTTTTATTCATCAATTTTTTGTAAATAACTTGCCCTACAGCAAAACTTATATTCGACACTTGGATGATGAGAAATCCTAATAGAATATTCTCATAATTAGATTTTTTGAAAACAATTACAGCTGCTCCGAGAATAGCAATTATCGCAGAAATAAGATAAAATGGATTCATTTTTTTATTCATCAAATCATTTATGATGGTAACATAAATCGGAGTTAAAATAGTAAAAAGAGCAACCTGATATGCTTGCAGAAATTGGAATGAATAAATGTAAGAAATATACATCAATCCATATTGAATTGTGCCGATTACAAAGAATTGAACTGAAATTTTCAGATTTAGATTTTGAAACCGAAAAAATGGCAGAAATATCAAAAAAGAGATGCTTACTCGAATAAAGGATACAAAATTAGAATCCAATCCTGTTAAATTTCCTTTGATCAATCCAAAAGAAAAAGCCCAGATAAATGAAACAATCCACAAAAAAAACATAAAAATCTCCTTTATATTATGAAAAAAGATGAAAAAATATAAACAATTATGATCAATAACTTTATATTTTCTCATAATTTTTGCTACAAAATTTTATCAAGGACTTTTTAACAATTACTATTTCCTTGGAAATATTCAATAATATCAATGATTTTTTTACCAATCAAAAAAAAACTTGCCACATCAGGTATTTCTATTAATTTTTGTCATATTATAATATTCAAAAGGGGGATTTCTTATGAGTAAAGAAAAAATTATTGAATTAATAATTCAATATGGTGGCAAATTACTTCTGGCAATAGTTGTCTGGATTGTTGGTTCTATCGTGATTTCATTTGTTTTAAAAATGTTTAAAAAGATTCTTGATAAGAACAAAACAGATATATCTTTATCAAAATTTTTACAGTCAATAGCTAAAATTTCTTTGAAAATGTTACTTTTCATAACTGTTGCTTCGCTTCTTGGCATCAAAATGACTGCTTTCGTGGCAATACTCGGTGCTGCCGGTTTAGCAGTAGGTTTGGCATTACAAGGTAGTTTAGGTAATTTTGCAGGTGGAGTTCTCATACTCCTTTTCAAACCATTCAAAATTGGTGATTTCATAGAAGCTCAGGGTTTTACCGGAACTGTAAAAGAAATTCAAATTTTTAATACTATCCTGAATACTCCTGATAATAAGAGAGTAATTATTCCAAACGGTGGATTATCAAATAATAGTATGATCAATTATTCCAGTGAATCTACGAGAAGAGTAGATTTCAATTTTGGAGTTGGTTATGAAAGCGATATTGCTGCTGTAAAAGAAATTCTGATGAACATCGTTTCAAATAATGAGATGGTTCTAAAAAATCCTGCTCCGTTTGTTCGTCTTGGAGAATTAGCAGATAGTTCAATCAATTTTATCGTACGAGTATGGGTAAAACCGGAAAACTATTGGGATGTTCATTTTGATACAATTGAAAGGGTTAAACTAAGCTTTGATAAAAACAATATCAATATACCATATCCACATATTGATGTAAATTTAACTAAATAAAGGGAGAATGTATGAAAAAATTAATTTTATTTCTATCAGTAGTATTATTGTTTGCAATGAATGTGCAAGCAGAAGAATGGGAAAAAATCGGTGATGTTTCTTTAAACGTTACTCAAAATGCTTATAGTGAAAACTGGGCTGGAGAAGAAAGAAGCTCAATTACTTGGGTTTGGAATTTAAATATGATGTTACAAAAACAATTAGCAGATAAAATTCATAATAAAAATACTATAAAATTTGCATTTGGACAATCACATTATCAACAACTCAATTCTATGAATGAAAAATATTGGCAAAAACCTGTTAAATCTACAGATTTAATTGATTTGGAATCAATGTTTAGATTTACTTTTGGTGGTTATGTAGATCCTTTTGCTTCTTTAAGACTTGAAAGTCAATTTTTAGATAATTCTGTTAGTGATGATATAAGAATGTTCAATCAAATTCATCTTACAGAAGCTTTCGGTATTGCCAAAATCTTTATCAAAGAGGAGAAAACCGAACTTTCTGCTCGCTTAGGAGCTGCTTTTAAACAACTTCAAGATAGTAAAGCAGATGGTATGATTGATGCAAATGATGGTGGTATTCAATTTGTTGCTGATTATTATACTCCACTTGCCAATGATATGATAACTTTCACCAGTAAATTTGAACTTTATAAAGCTATGTATTATTCTGAAGAAGATAATGTTGATAATGACTATTGGAAATCTCCAGACATCAGTTGGGAAAATATTTTCTCGGCAAAGCTTTTTAAAGTTATCAATCTAAATCTTTATTTCCAGTTACTTTATGATGAAGAGATCAGATTTGAAGATGAAGCCAAATTAAGAATTAAAGAAACTTTAGGACTTGGTATTTCTTATAATCTTTTTTAAGAAATATTTTAAATTTTGTTAAATCCCTCTTCGGAGGGATTTTTTTTGCCTGCTTTGATGCGAGCGGATGAATTCTATCATCCTTTAATTCAATAAATCCAAATTCAGACAATTTTTTTGTCCTCAATCCTCATCCCCAACCCTTCCCCTTCGCAATAGGAAAGGAGCGATTCTTCCTTCTTTTTCATAATTGGAAATTCCTTTTTATTCTTTGCGTTCTTAGCGTCTTTGCGGTGAATTTTACTTCTCTTTTATCTTTTTTTCTTCATAATCGGACATTCCATATTATATATTTGATATTCATTTCTCATCTCATTCCATAAATATTTTCCATTATAAATTATGGCTTTAAATCCATAGTCTGACTTCCCTATAATGACGACCAAATTAGAATTTCATTTATTTTTAGACTTAACGCTAATATTTATAATCTACTGTCCTACAATATGTTACAAAAATAAATGCAATAAAACCCTCATTTGGCACAACAAATGTATTATAATAGAAAAAATATTGGAGGTTATTATGAAAAGAACAGTATTCGTTTTCTTATTTTCATTTCTGTTTGTAAGTTTGATCATAGCAGAAATTGAGCAAAAGGTATTTTCAGATGAAATTATCACTTCAGATCAGGATGCAAGGATCAGATCAAACGGAACCATTTTGCCATTTGAAAAAGAATTGACAAAAAAATCGAATGAAAAGGTCGTAAAACAAAAATTCGATTCCTACAGCAATCCTATCGTCAATGAAACTCCCGGTTTTCCCGGCTGGGCTGAAAAAGATATTATCGCCTTGAAAGAGGAAATTCAAAAAACAATCGTGCAAAGAGATAATTTCCAAAAAGCAAAAAGAAATAAACAAGACCTCAAAGAATTGGAATACACACTCGGCAATTTCATCGGACAAGCTTTGATCCGCAAAATCGATATTTCCAATATTGTGGATATTTATGATCGCAAAATTGTTACCAAAACTGTCTCCCAATCAGTATTCGATTATCTTCATGATTATGAAAATGATAAATATGTAGCGATGAAAATAATGAGAAAGCAGTATGAACCAACCCGGGAAACTCCCTCCGGATCATACTATCATGTGAACTCTCATTCTACCAACCCTACAATGCAATTATTATCAGGGGCAACAATTATCTGGGATGGAAGTGTCGGAACTTATGACAATTTATCTTCAGATATTCCGGTTGGCTTCGATTTCTTCTTTTATGAAATTGACAATAATGATCCGAATACGGAAGTCAGAGTTTCTACTAATGGGTATATTTCGATGTTCCAACAAGGTGGCGGAGCAATAGACGGTACTGATTGGACAAACGATGAGATTACAAATACAACCCATCCGAATGGATATATTGCAGCATGGTGGGATGATCTAATGATTCAAGATCAGGGAAATACTGATAAAGTTTCCTACAAACTCGAAGGGGCAGTTGGTGATCGTATTTTGACGATTGAATATTATTCCGTTTCTCGGAATGATGGTGATACCGGCGATTATCAATATTTCCAAACAGTATTACGGGAATCCAATAACGAAATTAACCTTAAGTATGGACAATGGTTAGCAGATAGTGTCAGTAATGCAACATACGGATTAGAAAATTATTCCGGTTTGGATGGAGATGGCGGATCAAATACGACAAACACTAACGTTGAACCACCTTCAACTCTCCGTACTTGCATATTTGAACCCTTAGTAAAAAAGTGGCAAGGAAATATCAGCACAGATTGGAATGATGAAGATAATTGGTCTGAAACTTGGTTACCTCTTTCAATTTGTACTGCTGTCATTCCAGCCGAATGTCCAAATTATCCGGAACTTACAGGCTCTTTAGGAATAAATACCGAAGGTTTTGATTATGAATGCAAAAGTTTGAATATTGCTGAAGGTGCTTCTGTAATTCTAACCAACTCATCTGATATTCATAATTATGGAGAATTAACGATTGAAGGAAATTTAGAGATAGGTGATGATCTATTCTCATATTCCGGTTCGATTGTTGATTTTTCTGGAACAATTAATGTTAAAACTATTTATTTTGAGAATGGAAGTCAATTCAACGGAACAAGTGGAGAAATATTCGTTGCCGGAGATTTTATAGATGAAAATGAGATATTTTCTCCAACGGGTGGTTCTGTAACATTCGATGAAAGTTCTGTCTCAGAAATAACCGGTTCACCTACTTTTTATGACCTGAACATCAGTAAGTCTGGTTCAACCGTAACTGCAAATTCTTCTTTTTCTATTGCAAATGAGCTCCTATTAAATTCAGGAGTTCTCAATCCTAATGATAATACCATAGAAATCGGAGGAGATTGGACAAACAATGTTGGAGATGCCGGATTTATCGAAGGCAGCGGAAGAGTTATTTTTAATGGTTCCGATGTTCAGTATTGTAGTTCCGAAACATTTAATATTCTGGAATTAGATAAACCGTTCGGATATTTCAGGACTTCACCGGCAGCAGATATTACTTGCAATGCTTATGATTGGACATCCGGTGGGATCATTTCCGCTGATTCAGGTGCTTCTTTTACTGCTTTGCATCTTATGGATGGAGGTTTGTATGGAATTTTCGAAGTTCATGACGGCTGTGTTATCAATCTTCATCAAGCAGGTAGTTATGTGGATTTGAACGGCATAATTAAAATTTATGGCGGAAATATGAATGTTCATGGTGGTTCGTTTGATAGTTGGTGGTCTTATGGCGATGATGCCAATATTACCATGACTGGCGGAATCCTGGATTTTAAAGATCAGGGAATTGTCATCCACAATGGAGGAAATTCCTTAACTGAAGATATCACAGGCGGAATCATCAGAACTTCAAAAGGTTTTACCGGAGATCGAGCCAATTTCAATCCTGCAGGCGGAACCATCGAATTATACGGATTGACCGATGTTTATATCTGTCACGGCATAGGAAGTAGTTTCCATCATGTAAATATCGATAAATCCGGAACAAGAGCAGCCGGAGGAACGGAATCTTATACAGACAGAAACGGAAATGTGATCAGAACAGGAAGAGCAAATTCTGTTCAGGCTTTCAGCGATCTCGATCTATCCGGTGATCTTCTCATCGCAGCAGGAACTTTTGATCCGAATGGTCATACTGTTAATGTCGAATCGAATGTTGATATTTACGGAACTATGCAAATGCTTGTTTCTGCTGATATTCTCAATATTGGATATAATATTTACTGGCGATCCGGTTCTAATTCCAACATCACCAATGGAGAAATAAACCTCACTAATGACTGGTTTTTTGAGGACGGAACAAATGCTCAATTCGGAATAAATAATACTGTCAATTTTGTCGGTTCGACCAATCAGTTCATTACTTGTAATGATGCGGATGCGGAATTCAGAAATGTAAATTGCGATCAGACGGATATGTCGGTCTGGTTTCATAGTTCCAGCACCCAACCGATGCGGGTTACAGGCGAGATGAATATTCTTGCCCGAACTTTTAATCTCCAGAATGAAGAATTGATCGTTGACAGCACTCTTGATATCCAGGTTGGAACAGTGATGAATATAGGTAGTTCAGGTTCTCTAACTAATAATTCCAATTTTACTTTGAATGGAGAACTTGATGCCGATGCTGGAGATGCTCTCATTCACGGATATTTTGAACTTGCAGAAACCGGAATTTTGACAATTGATGGCGGAAGTTTTATCAGCGATGCTCCTTATTATTCTGGAAGAGCCTGGCAGTATTTAAGAGGAGATTTTAATTTGAGTGACGGTCTGTTTGAAATAACGCATCATAGCATATCTTTTGCTTCTACTTGTAATGATAACATCACCGGTGGTTTAATCAGAATAGGTCATTCTTTCAGTGCAATGGATCCGAATGTTTTCCAACCCACAGATGGAGAAGTAGAATTTACCGGAACCGGTGGTATACCTTTTATCAGATGTGATTTCTCAGATGGGAATTATTTCCACGACTTTGTGTTTAATAGTGCTGTAGAAGTAGATCTTTATTCAGATATTACAATCCAAGATGATATAGAAATCAATTCAGGTGCTCTTAATGTTGGTTATGATGGAACTTATTATGATATTTATATCGGTGGAGATTGGACAAATAATGTTGGAGATGCCGGATTTATCGAAGGAAGCGGTAGCGTTATTTTTAATGGAGATGAAGTTCAGTATTGTAGTTCGGAAATATTTAACATTTTGGAAATTGATAAAGCAGTTGGATTCCTACGAGCTTTACCAGAAGCTGATATAACTTGTGATTCATACGATTGGACATCCGGAGGAATATATATAGGTGATGATGGAGCTATTTTTACAGCAGAAGATCTTGTAGATGATGGTTTATATGGTATTTTTGAAGTTCATGAAGGATGTGTTATCAATCTTCATCAACAAACAGGTATTTCTGTGGATTTGAACGGCATAATTAAAATTTATGGCGGAAATATGAATGTTCATGGCGGTTCGTTTGGTAGCTGGTGGTCTTATGATGATGATGTCAATATTACTATGACTGCCGGAATCCTGGATTTTAAAGATCAAGGAATCGAAATTCATAATGGAATACATTACTTAACTGAAGATATTACCGGAGGAACGATTCGAACATCAAAAGATTTTACCGGAGATCGAGCCGATTTTAATCCGGCAGGTGGAACGATCGAATTATATGGCTCTTCTGATGCAAGTCTTAGTCACGGAATTGGAAGTAGTTTCCATAACGTGAAAATCAATAAATCCGTAATTAGAGCAGATGAGGGAAACGAAACTTATGTTGATAGAAACGGAAATGTAATTAGAAACGAACGATCAAATACAGTTTTAGCAAACAGCGATCTTGATATTGAGAGTGATCTTCTCATCGCAGCAGGAACTTTTGGTCTGAATGGTCATACTGTTAATGTCGAATCGAATGTTGATATTTACGGAACTATGCAAATGCTTGTTTCTGCTGATATTCTTAATGTTGGAAATAATATTAACTGGCGATCCGGTTCTTCCGATAATATTACGAATGGTACAATAAATGTTTATGGAAATTGGACTTTTGCTGCCGGAACCGAGGCTGTGCTTGAAGATTATAGTACTGTATATCTACTGGGAGATTCCTGCACACTTATCATTAACTTGGATGATAATGCCGAATTTGCCAATTTGATCATCAATAAACCATCAGCACCGAATGATCAGGTGCAATTGAATGGTGGAAATGAACTGTGTGTAAATAGCTTTTTATGGGTAAAAGATGGGATTCTTAATATTTATGATAATTCAGCATTGAGGATAAATGGAGATATTCTCGTTGATGAGGACGGTATTCTCGAATTGATCGGAAGTAGTGGAAATGAAATTTTGGTCACTGCTCTTGGTTCTAATTTTGCTTTTACTATCGGAGATGGGGGTGGTATTGGAGCTGAATATGTGATTTTTGAAAAGATGGATATGAACGGGTTATTTATTCAACCCGGAGCATTGGTGGATGCTTCGTATCCCTTGAATAATTGTACTTTCCAATCCGGAGAAGAGAGTGGTACACTTTTAAGAATTGATAACAATCAGATATTTTCAGTAAATAATGCAAATTTTCCAGCTAATACTTGGAGTGGAACAAGTAATGTAATGAAAACTGTAGATTCAGGTGAAGTTACCTTTTATGATGCTTCCGGTGATTTTTCCGGAGAAGTTTTTGAAGATGATACATTCAATAGAATTAACTGGATTATTATTGCTCCCGATCTGGAAATCACAGATGTTGTCTGGTCAAGTTATAATCCTTGGGTTTGTGATGAAATCTCAGTTGATGTCATAGTTACAAATAACGGAAATCTCGCTTCGGAAGGTTGTGTAATAGATTTGTATTATGATTTGGATTTCCCACCTGTTCCTCTGCAATATGGAGATAAATTTATGCTTATTCCGGAAATTCCCGCAGGAGAATCCGAAACAATTACTTTTACAGGAATTTCGCATAATGTGGCTGAAGTTTGGTCATCCTATTTGCAGATTGATTCTGATAATATCTTAGTGGAATCCGATGAGACAAATAATATCTATGGAGCTGAGGTAATTACTTGGAATGCTCTTCCGGTGATAGATGATCTTACAATTGTATATAACTCTGTTGATGAGAAGATTGAATTGAACTGGACATATCCCATATCCGTAGATCGTTTCAAAATATATAAAACAACCGATCCATACGATTTTAGTGAAGCTATCATGGTAAACACAATCGGTAATAGCTATCAAGAAGAGCCTGATGGAAATTACTATTTTTATAGAGTAACTGCTGAGAGAGATGTAGTAGCCAAAATAATAAATGTAAGAAAATAATTTTATCTCTTCTCACTTCCCCCAAGTTGCTATTTCAAATAACTTGGGGGATTTTTATTTGGATAATAGTATTTTTGGGGGAGATATTTACCACATGCGATCAATTATAATATCCCTTAAGAGGAGTTTGAAAAAGAAGATTGAGGAGGTTTGAACCCGCTCCTTGAGATCAAAAGAGTTTTTTTTCTACCCTATTTTCTGTTCCTTCTCCTCAATTCCGTTTCGAAATAGCAGACAAGGAACTCTTTTTTGATTAGAAGGAGCACGCTTTCGACCAGAAAGAGCTCGCTTTTGATCAGAAGGAACACGTTTTCGATAAGAATGAGCACGCTTTTAATCTGAAAAAGATGAAAATAAGTTTTGAGAAGGCAGATTTTATATAAAAAGATGATTTGTTTGAACTTATCCTGCTGTCCTTCTCTTAAATTCAAGAGAAGGAACATAAGAGAAGCTGGAAGAAAAAAAGAACTCATCCCTCTCTTTAGATCTGTTCATTATACACAAGTCTGTAGATGCCTTTCAACAGTGAATGAATTCCTTACT
>JAIORE010000217.1 GCA_021108315.1 Candidatus Cloacimonadota bacterium | reverse complement strand
TTTGTCTCCCCGAAATGTTTGCAGTTCGATCATATTTCCGAAATCATCATATTTGTATTGAACAGGATAATCTCCGGCTCCCCATTTTCTGTAAATCTCACCTTTTGGTGTGTAAGATGTATATGAGAATTGTCCGAGTGGATCTTTGGTTTTAATCAGAAGACCGGTTTGAGGATGATAGAAATATTCGGTTTTATTTCCGGCAGCATCAATTGAAGCAGAGATTTGTCCTTCACCGTTATGGTTTATTTTACTTGTTCCAATGCGTGGGTCAATAATTGCTGTTTGTCGTCCGAGGGCATCATAACGATATTTGTACATTAAATTTTCTTTTGTTAAGTTATTAAACAGCAGTTCATTTATTTCGACATTAACAACTGCATTATCTGAATCGGGATATTTGATCTTTGTTTTTCTGCTTTTATTTTCACTGTTAATGATTGTCTCGTGAATTGTAATATTACCATATAAATCCGTTATCTGCATTTCCTGAGAAATTCCGTTTGAAAATCCTGTTAAACGCATTTTGGAAATGTTTGTAATTAACGGATCAGGATTATTATCTTCGGGATAAATTTGTGAAGTGCTTTTTCTCCACCAAATGTTATCAATTTTCTCATAAAGCGTTTCGTAATCCGTGATCCTGTCCATTGAAGCAGGATCGAGTTTTCCGTTTTGGTTTACATCCGGTCCGGATCGAGTGTTGTTTCCCAATTCATCATATTCGTAGATTGTTTCACCGGCACAACAGGATTTGATTTTGATCAATTGCCCTTTATCATTGTAAATAGAATTATTGGTTACAATGTCGATAAAGCCGGGTTTTTCAGTTTTAATCATTTTCCCTAACAAATCAGATGTAGTTTTGTTCCATCTTTCCGAATTGCTGTCTGAAGTTCCCATATAATCTTTTGTCCATTTGGTTCCGTCTTTATTGATCCCATATTCGTGAAATCCTGCAATAATACCTGTTCCGTAATTTCTTTTAACGGAACCGTCAATGTATCTCTCGGTAATATTTGTTGCTCCGCCGGGAAGAATTGTTTCTTGATCTCGTCCCCCTTTTTCATAAGAATAAGCAGTTATCAAACCTTCCCGATTTGTTTCTTTAATTATTCTACCGGCAAGATCATATTTTTTGGTTGATGAAAGCTGCAAATTTCCACTCCGAATGGTTTCACTCAATTCTCTTCCTTCAGCATCATAAGTATAAATCTGAGAGACATCAGCCTGCTTGGGGAATTCACTGTTTGCTTCGATACCGATTTTAGTTTTTGAAATTACACGATCTAATTTATCATATTCAAATCTTGTTTCAATTCCGACTGCATCAATAATTACTGAATTCAAACCGGCTTCCCATTTGTATTCTTCGATTGTTCCATTCGAGTATTCAATTTTTACGGGAAGGTTGTAATCATTATATTCAGTTAAATTCCAACTGATCGATTCATAATTTTTTTCATCAGCAAAAACAAAAGTATTTTCCAGAATTTTGTTACCGCTTACATCAAATATGGAAATATCTTTGGTTGTCTTAAACGAAATACCTTTCGGATATTTTATTGTTCCATGAATAATTGTCAGTTTTGTACAATCCCCTTTTCCTTTTTCGAAGATCGGTTTTTCACCGGAAACTCCGTAGATTATTTTTCCTTTTTCGCTTTTGTATGAATCCATTTTACCATCGGGAGAAATTATGCTGATCAGGTCTTCTTCTTTCATAGAATCGGAATCGTATTTCTTTGTTGTTCTCAGATTGGTTTTGTCTCCGTATTCCGCATTTTGGTGCAGACATTTTTCAACAATTTCAAAACAATCACCTTTTGATCTTTTAATTACATTAAATGTTTTCTTTGAAATGATACCTTCAATTGTTTCAATTATTGTTCTCGGAGTGCCGTTTTTCAAAACACCGAAATCCGCCGGATCAACGGGAGTGTAGTTATTGTAAACAACTTTCGCATTGTCTTCTGTTGCTTCAAACAAAACGATATCCTTCCATGGTTTAATAATCTTCATTTTCCTGCCGAACCTGTCATAATCATAGATCATCCAAGCATCATTTGGATAGCTGATCGTATTTATTTTAGCATATCTTCCTTCATCATTTCTTTTTTCATAATATGTGTATTCTTTGGTAAGCTCAGAGCCGTCAGGGTCAATGATCTTTTTTATTAAAGACTCTCCCCATGAAAATGTGTGATAAATTTCAATTTTTTTGCTGGCAATTTCACCTTTGCTGTTTTGAACAGTAAAAGTTTTAATAGTGTTTTTAGCTTCTTCATTCTCTTTTTCCCTACAGATTTCAATTCTTTCTCCATTACCTGTGGTTAATTTCAGTTCGTTGTTTTTTTCATCATACGAATATTCGCTGATCCTTTCAAAATCTTCTACTTTTTCAGTAATACGAAATTTTCTGAAATTCTTTTTGCTTTTATCCGGTGTTTCCAAAGTCCATGTTTTAATAGTTTCTCCAATTGGAATATATAAATCATGTTTTTTCTTTAGTTTTTTATCTGCAATATTATAAAAACGAATTTGATATGAGAATTTATTCAGAACAACAATATCCGTAAGAATACCAGGTGATTTGATCTGGCGAATAATTCCATTTTTTTTAATAACTTCAATATTTTTATGCTTTGTATTATACTTTAAAGCTTTGGGTGAGAAAAGAACCGGTTTCAGTTCATCTTCCTTAATACGGAGAAAACTATTATTTCCATAGATATCAAAAGATCCTAAATTTATTTCCACATTTATACTTCCCAAACGAATTCTACCTTGACCTACAGAATATTTACGAAGCGGTTCCCTGATAATAATCGTTTGTTTGCCGTAAGCAATTAAATCCGGTAATCCCGGAGCAGTTGCTGTTGCTTTAAAAGTTCGTTCATAAGTGCCGATTCTATCAGCTTCAAAATCTCCATTACCGTATCTCTGCACGAAATACTTTCCGGATCCAGTATACAAACCTGCTCCTCCTACACCACCCGGAGGGATATTAGGAGAGCATTCAGGATCTTCGCGAGAAGTTGTTTGTGTCCATTTTGGAGTATCAATTTCAGGATCGGGTAATTCTATGGATTCACCAACATAAAAGGTGTAAGTTTCCGAAGGTACTTTTAATTCCCCTGGTATGTATGTAACATTTTTATTATCTTCTGCATAGATGTTGGTAAAAATAGTAAAAATAAAATACACTATTAAAATAATTGGTTGAAAGCTTTTTTTTGTTTTCATTTTTAATTTCTCCTTTTTCTTAAATAAATAATGGATTCTGCAAAATGCAAAAATCTGTCTTTCTGAGGTTTCTTTCAGAAGTATTCTTCCGAAGAATCTCATTATTGCTGGAGTTCCTTCGAGAGAAAAGCAAGGTGAATTTCTCAGGATGACATAAACACTCAATTAAGCAGAACTCATATATTCTTTCCTTTTACAATTTGAGAATCAATCGTAGAGATTCTTAATTCTTCCTTTAATTTTTGAATTTCAATTTTACTTCTTTTATGATTAGGTTTTATTTCGAGACATTTTTTCCACTGTTCAAATGCATCCTGAAATAATCCTTTTCGTTTGTATTCTTTCGCCAGGACAAAACAGTAATTAATATTTCCGGGTGATAAAAGCGTTGCCTTTTTAAAAGCGTTAAAGGAATCTTCAATCTTATCCATATTTCGATAGTTAATGCCAAGATAGTAAAATATTGCAGCATTTTGAGTATCAAATTCCAATCCTTCCTGTAAGGTTTCTACTGCTTTTAAATATTTTTTTTCTCTTCCATGTATTTTAGAAAGAAGAATATACAGTGAACCATCAACAGGATTATCCTGAATCAATTTTTTATAAATAGATTTTGCTTCATCAAACATTTCTAATTTGTCGTAAATTAACGCCATCTGTTTTCGTAAAGGGATATCCGAACTAAATCTTGTAAGATAATTTAAACATAATTGTTTAGCAGTATCATAATTCTTTGTCCGGCAAATACCTTTTATTTGAGCCAGAGCATAAATTTGTGTCGGTTCTATTTCAAAAGCAAGAGCAAGTTCGTTCAAAGCTTGTTCATTTTTATCTTTCTTAAACAAGTAATATGCAAATTTCTTTCTAATTTCTGCATTATCGGGAATAGTTTCAGTAATTTTAATATATTCTACATCCGCTTCTGAAAGTTCATCATAGACTTTACCAAGATATTGTTTATTGAGACGCAGAAGTTTATTATATTCAAAACAAGCTTTTTCAATTTGTTTCAACTTCAAATATGAATTAGCCAGATCATATCTTGTATCAGCATTCATTGGTTTATAAAATGCAGCATTTTTGAAAAACTCGTTTGCTTCTTCAAATCTTTCTAAAATTCTAAGGAAGTATGCCTTTTGAGTATAATATAAAGATTTTACGGGACATAATTTTATTGCAGTATCCAAATAACTAAGAGCTTTATTTTGTAATATTTCTTTTTCTTCATTGTCTTTTTCATAAATTGCTCTAATTATCGTCAGGTTTCCCATTTCCGAATAATTTTGATCATTTCCGCTATCAATAAAAATAGCTTTTTTCAAACAATTATTTGCAAGATCATATTCTTTTTCTTCTTGATGTTCTTTAGATTTTTTTACCAATACTTTTCCAATAACAGGTGAGATAGTTGCTATTAATGAAATGCTAAGAAACAAGAACAATGCAATAAATAAAGGAGTTTTATAAGCTCGGGAAAGAGGGATATTTAATTTTTTAACTGTTCTGCCGGTTTTTTGCGTTACTATTATCACTATTGCAGAAGATGTGGCGAATAACAGTACATTTGAAGGTATCTGAAAATTAAATTCAACAAAGGCATGGATTAATATTGAGCAGATCCCGCTTAACACACACAATGCTATTATTTGTAGATTTTTATCAAGTTGTTTATATAATCGTTTTATCACAAAATGAAAAAATATTCCAATAGAGAAAATTATCAATAAAAAGCCAATTATTCCGAGATCAGAAGTGATTTCAAGATAATCATTATGAGCATGATTGACAAATCTATTAGAAACTTTTTGTGGTTGAAATCGTGGAAAAACATAAGGGAATGTAGCTAATCCTGAACCAAACAAGGGATATTCGGAAATTAAATTTATAGTTCCTTTCCAGTATTCCAATCTCCCAGTCGTTAAAGATGGATTCTTCAAAGTTTCAAGCCTTTCCAGAACAGGTTCTATTCCCATCCAAATCATAACAGTTATAACGAGGATTAAGAAACTTGATAGAATCAGTATATTTTTGCGTTTGTATTTATAAAATGTAAAAATAATGGAAAGAAACAATAAACTTCCCAACAATCCCAAAATTCCACCTCGGGATAATGAAAAGAATATGGCAACTGCACAATAAACCGCAAGACATAGAAATAAAACCCGTTTTGCTCCTTTGCTAACTAATGCTAATCCAATACAAAGCCAAATAATCATTTCCAAAAATCCCGCAAAATGGTTTCGGTTTACATAAGTGAGCGATATTACATAATTACCTTTGGAGAATATCTTGAAACCAAGGAAATTACCGGATATCATAATTAAGGCAAAAGTTGCATACAAACTACCGAAAATAACAATTACTAAAATCAGGATATTTAGTTTCTTTTTGGTTCTGAATAAATTGATTACAAAGTAAAAGAACACAATATATGTTATAACTTTATAAAACATTATCCTGCTGGCATAGTGATAAACAGAAAAAAACATAGAAAAAAAACAAAGGATAAGAAAAAGTAAAATCGGAATATCAAGAGGAGTTCGATAAATCTTTATTTGTCCTTTATTTATTGCCTGTATTGCTTTTAAAGTAAGAATTAATAAAACTGTAACATGAACAATTGTAATGGACCAAGTTTCAACAGCACCATACGCAAGTGAAGTGAATAGTAAAATAGAAATAAGTAATATTTCTGCGTAATATTTAAATGTAAAATCAATAAAATGTTTAATTTTCTCTCCCAATTAAATATGGTTAAGCAAAATTATAAAGATTCAACACTCTCATTTCTTTGACGAAAACTATTAATAATAATAACAATTATTTACTTTTTAAATATTTTGAATTCCGTAATTTAAGTCAAGGTTTTCTTTTTTAGTTTTTTTTGTTTTTCTTTTATGATTTCTTAATTGGCTATAATGCCCGGCGTATGCGGAGCTCTTTCATATTTTCTCTCAATTTGAGCTCTGATACGTTTGTTAGCCGATTAAATTATTTTTCAAAAAAGGCACGATAAAGAGAATTTCAAGATTAAAACTGCTTTCCAGTCAACTTAAATTTCCCATCGAAAAATCCTTTAATCATACTCGCAGATGGAAACGAAAAACGAGCTGATTTGTACCATAATTTATTGATTTTGCTTTTTATCAAGGAATTTTTTTTTTATTGCAATAAACCTAATAATATGCTATAATTATGTATATGAAACATTTTGGGATAAAATAAATTGGAACAAAGAATAAAGACTAGTTTTCGTATAAAAAAATACAAAATAGGAGGAATCATGGTTACAAATAAGCAATTATTTTCATTCTTAATTTGTGAACAAAAAGCTTTTCTACTTAATGACGGTCAACGAGGAGAGACTTCTGAATATGAACAACTCCATAATAAATTATTAAACATTTACAAAAAGAAATTTTTTGGAGTAATTAATAATTTCAAACAAATGGATTCAACTAAAGTTACTTTTTCGTTTGATTTACTATCCCCGATTAATCATTCAAGGTTTATAGAGCCATTTATAAAAAATGAAGAATACTATATTAACATTGATTTTATTGAAGTTGATACTTTTAAACAAAACAATATAATTACTGGAATTTGCTATTCTGTAATACCCTTTGATAAAATATCAAGAATAGATAAAATATATTTGGTTATCTTAATTTTAATTATCAATTCAAACAGCAAATTTTTCATTGAAACTGGAAAGATAATTTATGGGAAAAAACAAAAATCAAGCAGAATAAAGATCAGTAGCTATCAGAGAGAAGCAAAAGAATATCTGAGAAAAATAGCAAAAGTTTTGAGCAAAGAAATTGAAATTACTCCATTTTGGAAAAAGCATTGTTCTGTTTGTGAGTTTAATCATTTATGCATAAAAAAATTTAAAAAGCAAGACAATTTAAGTTTACTAACAGGGTTATCCCAAATCCAAATTAATAAATTAAATAGAAAAGGTATTTTCACAATCAATCAATTTTCATATACATACAAACCGAAAAAAAGACCAAGTAAGCAACCAATTAGAACTGAATTTGCTCTTAAGGCATTAGCAATTAGAGAAAAAAAAACGTATATTAAAGAAATTCCAAAACTTCCATTAGCTCAAACTAAAATATTCTTAGATTTTGAAACTCTTTATGATGAAGACTTTTATTATTTAATAGGTATGAATATTTGCTCAAATGGAAATTCAGAGAATTATTCTTTTTGGTCTGATGCTCCAAAAGATTTTGAATCAAATTTTGTAAATTTTTTATTGATTTTAAAAGATTTGGATAATTACATAGTTTTTCATTATGGAAGTTATGAAATAAGGATTTTAAAAAAAATTGATAAACAGCTTGAAAATAAATATTCAGATCAAATTTCATTAATCATCAAAAATTCTTTCAATGTTCTTTCTTTATTCGCTTCCCATATTTATCCACCAACTTATTCTAATAGCTTAAAAGAAATTGCTAAATACTTAGGATTTATTTGGTCATCAAAAAATGCCTCTGGAATTCAAAGCATTGTATGGCGGAAAACGTGGGAGCTATCTAAAAATATAAATTTGAAAAACAAACTAACAACATACAATGCAGAAGATTGTTTAGCTCTAAAAATTATTATAGACTGGATTGCTCTAATCGAAAAAACTCAAATGAAGAAGGATAATAATTTCATTAATGTATCTTCAATAAAGAAAAATTCATATTTAAAATGGGGAAAGCAAAAATTCCAACTTAAAGATTTTGATAAAATTAATAAGTGTGCATATTTTGATTATCAGCGGAACAAAATATATTTGCGAACCAACAAAAATATTAAAAAAGCAATACAAGGCATAAAGAAACAAAAAAAAAACAAAAATAAGATCAATAAAATTATAAAGGCTCCTAAAATTTGTTGTCCTAATTGTGGGAATATTTCTTTACAACCTTATAATAAGAGAAAATCAATTCTAATTAATTTAAAATTTATGGAAAACGGTATAAAAAAATGGGTTACTCAATTTCCGGCTTCATCATATAAATGTACTGCTTGTAGCTATATTTTTGGCTTTAAGAAATTTGGTCGAAACTTAATGATTTGGTCAATGAATCAATATGTTTCTTATTTTTTAAGTGTTCCCAAAATTCAAAATATGCTTAGAGAATATCTTAATATTTATGTTCCTGAGTATTTTCTTTACGATTTCAAATCTGATTTAGCACAGGAATATTTAGAAACTTATAATAATATATTAAACACATTGATAAACGGTGACTTAATTCACATTGATGAGACAAAATCACCAGTTATGAAAATCTCAAATAGCTATGTTTGGGTGTTAACAAATATGGATACTGTATTTTATATGTTTAGACCTAATAGAAAAGCAGAATTTCTAAAAGAAATGCTCAAAGAATTTCAAGGAGTTATTGTTTCCGATTTTTTTTCTGGTTATTATTCTTTACCTTGCCAACAACAAAAATGCCTGATTCATTTAATACGAGATTTAAATAACGATTTATTAGTAAATCAGTTCAATAAAGAATTTAAAGACTTAGTGTCTAAATTTGGAGTTCTATTAAAAAAAGTAATTGAAACAATTGATAAATATGGGTTAAGGAAAAAATATTTACTTAAACATCAAATTGATATTGATCTTTTTTTTGATGATATTTTACAATCAAATTTCGAAACAGAAATTGCTTTTTCATATCAAAAGAGATTTAAGCGAAATAAAGGCAAATTATTTAATTTCATAAATTATGATAATATTCCTTGGAATAATAATAATGCTGAAAATGCTATAAAACCATTTGCAAAGTTTAGAGCAAGAACTAAAGGTATATTGCGAGAAAAAGGATTAAAAGACTTCCTTATACTTTTGAGTATTCAGCAAACATGTATTTATCGAGGAATAAATTTTTTGGAATTTTTGAAAAATAAATGTTCTTTATTAGACCTCTTTCCTAAATAAATCATGATGGCTCGTAGTCTCGCTATTTATCAGCGTTTTACAATAATGAACTTCAAATTGGCGAAATTCTGTAATCCCATGACATAAAAGGGTTAGTAATTATTTAGGAAAGATGTCTATTTATAAAATAATTTTGTAAATTCATTTTATAAAAGAATATTCCAATACTAGAAAATCGTTCAGGGCACGTTATAAATATATTTTATCAATCTTATTTTTTTTGTTTGATAAAATTACTTTTTGGGATTTAATTTTTGGAATGAAAATAATATCTTCCTCTTCATAAGAGTCATTATTGAGAGAATTATTAATTCTTTCCTTTTTTATCTTATTCAATACAGATTTAAGTTTTTGTATATTAATAAGAACTCCAAATATTTCTTCTATTTCTTCTCTAATATCTGAAACCAATGATTTTATTTTTTTATATCTAAAACTTTTTTTCAACCGATATTTGATAAAATTTTCTATTTCTGGAGTTATTTTCCTGGGTGATCCAGCTCCGGAAAATGCT
The DNA here is from genome assembly GCA_021108315.1 of Candidatus Cloacimonadota bacterium. Lineage (GTDB taxonomy): Bacteria > Cloacimonadota > Cloacimonadia > Cloacimonadales > TCS61 > JAIORE01. Next base: position 1,141 of record JAIORE010000217.1, on the reverse strand, counting down.
TTTATTATTTTGATCACATCATCATTCATTAAAGCCTTTCCCCATCTACTAATTGTTGTTCTGGGTGTATCAAAGATTTCACTTAAATCTGATTGATTGAGTCCAGAATTAATAAGATTAGCAAGTATTATTTTAAATGTTAAACTATTCTTACTTTCATGGATGACATCTGAAAGATTCTTCTTGAAATAAATGCAAATTCTTTTTTTTTTAGGTTCAAATTCAATTTCGTGGATTAAATTTTTCATAGTATTTTATCAAAAATTTTATATATTTGTAATATTAATTCAAAAATATCAAAGATAGATTTTATGAGCTTTTTGAATTTTACATTTCTCTTTATTGCTCAATTCAATTGTATCTTTCCTATTCTTTTTTGTTTTGATTGTTTGAATTATTAGAAATTTTTCATAATAGAATTTTTCAATATTTTCAAATATCAAACTTTTTAGAAATTTTATTTCGCTCAATCCTACTTCTTTCTTGAATATTCGATTTAATTGTGAAATCTCTAATTCATTGAGCAGTAAGTTAGCTTCTTTTTTTTTGTAAAAATAGCTTTTTGCCCCATAAAGTTTGTATTCATTTATCCAGCATGAAATTATTTTTTCATCTAAACCTAATATACCGACCAATTCTTCGGATTTTGCCAATTCGTTAAGTACTAATTGGATAATAATAATTCTGAAACCAATTTGATCGGTAATTTTATGTTGAAATAAACAAAAAATTTTATTTGTAAGATAAAAAATATAACACGAATTCTGATATAATCGAACACAAATCAATATTTTATCATTCACAACAAGTCTATCTTCTAAGATTATATTTTTCCAGTTATTCAGGTTTTTCTGGTGAATATTAATTTTCATTGTTATCCTTTCAATATTATTAAACGCTTTTGGTTCTATAATTCTTAAAATATCTGAAAAAATTTATCAATTTCCATTTATAACATCTATTTTACATTATTAAATTGAAATACCTCTACCAAAGGTTTGAGAGTTTAAGTACTACATCAACTATGAAACAAGTTTAAAATTTCTTTTTAAATTCCTATTCTTCCTCGAAATTTTAATGTTCGGCTAACGGGCGGCGTGCCACGTCATCTCGCCATGAGCATTTGATTTCGGTATTTCCG
>JAIORE010000356.1 GCA_021108315.1 Candidatus Cloacimonadota bacterium | reverse complement strand
ATTTAAAATTGGATTCAAGATAATTATGATTAAAGAGTATCAATTCATCTGCGAAGATCTATAGTTGTATTATCCATCATCTTGATATACCTCTCATATCAACATTTCATTTGCTATTATCCGAACCGATAAATAATATAAATTACAGTGAATATTATTATAAAGCAAAGTTATAATATAATATTATTATCATTATATTACCAACTATTGAAAACTATGATTGTCTGTCAAATGAATTATTAGATATTTTGATTACAAGGGCTGGTTTACAAAAAAGCCCTCCAAAACAGAGGGCTTCGTAATAAAAGATTCACTGATGCATAAGGATTTACTTTGCGTCTCAGCGTCTTTGAGAGATATTATATCCTTTTCTAAAAAGAAGTTACATCCACAAAATTAAATCCGTCAATCAGCATTGTAGGCACTTTCATCCAAGATTGAAGCGGAGTGCTTTCCCCAAGAGCGAGAATTCTCTGAGTAGCTTCGTTAAGTATCTCATTCCAACGGAAATTCAAAGCGGATTGTTTGATCATGCCATCTTCAAAATACATCACCCCATCACGAGTGAGACCGGTCATCTCACCACGCTTTTGATCAATATTCCTGATGTACCACAAGCTGTTCACGATCACACCACGATCAACCATCTTCATCATTTCAGTCTCGGAAGTTCCTTCACCATCAATGATTAGGTTATAAGCCCGATGTGGTTCAATATTCTTGAGTTGAGCATAATAACGAGTCGCAAACATATTTTTCAAAACACCGTTTCGCACCCAATCAATGTTCTTAATCGGAATTCCATCCATCATCCATTTTGGTGCAACCACCTGCGGATCACTGATTGAGGAATAACAACTGAATTTTTCTCCGAACATTTTCTCATTCATTTTGCAAGTGAACGGAGTGAGCCCATCATCGGCACTACGTTGATCAAATATCCAGAAAAGATACATAAACCAATCTTTTACAGCGTTTGGACGCAGGATTACCGGCATCCTTCCGGGTTCTATCTTCTCTGGTTTACCAAGAGAATTGATTTGAGAAAGAAGTTGATCCATCTCCTTTTCCATCGAAAAATCTGCATAATCTTTTACGCCTTTTTCAACTTTTGTCTCCGTTTTATCTTTATTGATAGTCATAGAATGATTAAACGCAGTTTGCTTTTCATCTCCGAAAAATCCGTTTTTGGTCAGATAAAAATATTTACTTTCACTTTTTGTGCTCATTCCGGAAAGTTTTGCCTTCATCTTCTTCGCTTTATCTACACAGAAAGCAATATCATCAACCATTTTTTCATTGATGAGCTTCTGAGTGGCTTCCGCATAATTTTTTATATCAAGCAGATCACAAGCACCGGGAGTTGGCATAAATTCAGGATTAGGTTGAGATTTCTTGGCAATATCCTCAGCAGTTTTGATAAGATAATTAACTGTCTCATCCGAGATACTATTCACCGAAGCACTACCGGATTTATTCCCAAAGCTCACTGAAAGTCCGATTCTATTGTTCACCCCATTAATGTGCTGTGTGATTCCGTTTTGAGCAAAACGAGTGTGAGTTTTTTCAACTTCCGAAATGTTTAATGAGAAGTCGTCAGCGGTGGTTGTCTTAGCAATTTTATCATAGATTCTTTGAACCAATTCTTTGTTTATCATTGTGAACCTCCAACTCTGATGTCTCTAAATCTCGTAGTAGAAGCTCCGTGAGTCATTCTCCCGCGTTGTCCGGGTTGACCTTTTCCACAATTTGGAACTCCCACCGGTTTCCAATATTTTTCATCACAAATCGCATCTACACTATTCCAGAACTCAGGATTATTTGATTTGTATAGTATTTTTTTGAGAGGACGAACCTTTTTGCCATCTTTGATTTCCCAGAACATATCCCCACCAAATTGGAAATTCACTCGATGCTGATCAATCGAAAATGAACCACAACCTTCAATGTAAACACCATCCTTTGTATCTGCAATAAGTTCTTGAGGAGAAAGTCTTTCTTTTCCGGGTTCAAGATAAAGGTTTGGAATTCTATTAATTGGGAAATCGAAATAATTTGTAGCACGATTACATCCACGGCTCATCTCTTCTCCGATAAGAGGAGCAGTATCACGAGTTGTTCCATATTCATTCAGAATTCCCTCATTCACAATATGCCACTTCTGGTTAGGAACTCCGTCATCATCATAACCATTTGAAGCAAGTCCACCAACCAATGTATTATCAGCACAGAAGTTGATCAACTTTGAACCATACTGATATTTTTTCAGTTTTTCGGGAGTTGCAAAAGAGATTCCGGCGAAATCAGCTTCCCAGCCCAGAACTCTATCCAGTTCAGTTGGATGTCCCACAGATTCGTGCATAGTAAGGGCAAGATGATATGGATCAAGAATCAGCGTTCTTCGTTTTTCCTCTCCGAGTGAATCTGCATTTGCTTTCATAATCGCCTGTTCTGCAACTCGTGGAGCTTGACCAAGCAAGTTCTGCTCAAGAACCCATTCCCATCCACGACTATGTCCACCCAAGTCAAACGATCTTGATTGTGAATCCTTTGCAGTAACTGCTGTAGCTTCAAACATAGGCATCACATATCCATTGGTTAGATCAAGACGAGTTCCAATAGTCGAACCGAAAAGTTTTTCATCTTTGATAGCTTCCCACCAGAAAATAGCGACTTTAATATCTTTGTAATTAAGAAGTGTTTTGTTCACTTCAAAGAAAAGGTCTAATTTTTCATTGAGAGGAATTGTAAACGGGTCAATTTTCATTGGAGTTTTGAATGTATCAATATAGCTCCTTTCGTGAGCGAGTTTTAGTCCTTCACCGTATTTCACTTTTGATGATAATTTTGCGATTTCAAACGCTTTTTCTACAGTTTTGATAATTTGCTCTTCGGTAAAAACATTACTGTGAGCAAATCCCCACGCACCATTCTTAAATACTCGAATTCCATAACCGTGGGTGATAGAATTATTTGTGTTTTTTATGCTCAAATTCCTGATGTATACAAACTCAGATTGCACTTTCTGAATTCTAATATCTGCGTAATCAGCTCCTAACATTGTTGCTTTGTTCATTGCAATATTGATGTAATTCAATTTTCCTCCTTATTATTTAACTTTAAAAAATCTAAATGTTTCTGCACTTATTGTATAAATTACAAATTTTGAAATATCATATTCCGGGAAATCCCTTATAATATCAGCTGCATAATTTTGAACCTGAATAACATCTTCCTCAAAAGGTTTTTGCAATTCTTGAATTTTGAGCTTTTGTGCTTTTACTTTTGAAAAATGTTTGAATTCCACAATATATTTTAGATTTTTATACTCTGTATGATATTTTCCCAGTAGTTCCCAATCGCTTCTGCCGGATGGATAATTTACTTCTACGTTCAAGATAAAATTTCTTGATAAATATCGAGTACATAATTCATAGAAAGTGGTTCGGAAAAAGTTTTCATTGGCTTTATCAAAACATTGAGCCGGAATTTGTTTTACATAAGTTTCCCAATAACCAGCAAACAGTTTTTCAAGGTCAAGATCTTTTATAAACTGCCTGAAATAGTCGGTGTAACCACTGGAAACCTCTATTTTTTCGATTATATTGAAATAATCTGCAAAGATTTTTGTCATAGTTTGATTGGGAAATATCATTGTGTAGTCATCTCTAAAAGTAAGCATTCCGAGATAAAACAAGCTTACCGGATAAAAATTTTTCTCAAAAAACTGATTCATATTGAAAGATGAGGAAATCATATTTTGATCGTAAGATAATTCTCCATCGAAAATCAGTTTTTCCAACATCTCTTTGGCATTCTCTTCTCGTAACGTTAATCTCCTAATCCAGCTCACATCTGTTTTGAGGTTAGGATCAATAAATTCTAAAGGGATTTTTCCGTTTCCCATAACAAAATCTTGTAAAAAGTTGGAAACAATGGTGGAATTGTATAATTCTTCAGCTGTTACACTAAACTTATAGCCATAATAATAATTTTTTAGAAGTACTTTTATCGTTTCTAAATTTGAAGTATAAAAATTGTTATCTTCAAAAATAAATTCCAAGTATTCTTCAACCTCATTTTGAGTGAAACCAAGCATACTCAAAAATTGTTCATTCAAAGTAATAAATTTAGCAATATTAAATCCGCTGGTGAGATCATCCATTGTAATCGGTAAAACTCCGGTTATATAAACTCGTCTGATTGATAGATCTTCTACTCCGGCTTTGATCACTTTAAAAAATGTTTTGAAAAATGAATCATTACCGGTTAAATTTTCATACAATCCGGTTTGCTGTGAGAGGATCAATTGATTGCTGAAATTATCATATTCATCAATTATGATGTAGAGTTTAGGTAAATTATTTTCTTTGATAAAAGACAGAATTTGACTCAATTTATCTGAAATATTTTCTGTAGTAAGTGTAAAATTTGCGAAATAATCTTTGTAGTATGCAAGAAAAAACCTGACAATATTGCGACATTCGGAATTAAATGATTTTTCTATTTTTAACAGATCACTTGTTATACTTACTTTTGAAAAATTTAACCTTAAAATCAAACATTGATTTCGCTCATCTGTGGGATTTTTCCCAATAAAAGTATCTCCAAAAAGTTTATCAAAATCATTTTTTTTATTTATGTCATAATAACATTCCAGAATTGAACACCACAACGTTTTTCCAAATCGGCGAGGTCGAAGAAATACCGGAGCTTTATATTTTTCCAATTCAAAAATATATCTTGTTTTATCAACAAAGTAATAATCATTACCTTTGAGTTCTTCAAAATTGCTGATTCCATAAGGTATTTTGTTTTTTCTCATTATTTTGTTCCGGCAAAATCCAAGTTTAAATTTTGGTTTACTTATTTATTTTCAATAATTTCTAATTAAAATTATAGTTATATCATCACGAGATTTATTTTTTTCTGCTAGCTTACACAGCTCTTCCGCCGTTGATTGCAGGTCATTATTCTTTTTTAGTATTCTTTTTATATCTTTATCTAAAACAAAATCGGTTATTCCGTCACTGCACATTAAAAAACAAAATTTAGAGGGAACTTTAATTTTATATTCATTAATTTTGGGTTCATTTTTCAATCCAACTGCTTCTGTTATAATGTGTTTAAGTTTACTTGTCAGCATCTCCTCTTTTTTGATTTTCTTTTGTTTATAATACTCCCACACAAGTGAATGATCCTCTGTTATTTGCATAAGTTCTTTGTTAGTATATAAATACAAACGGCTATCACCAACATTATTTATATAAGCCGTTTTATTTTTTATTAGTAAAGAAACCATCGTAGTTCCCATTCCACGATATTCTTCTTTTTCAAGAGATAATTGATAAATTCGGTTATTAATTTCGATAATCTTTGAAGATAACCATTTCTTATGATCTCTTATTTTTTCTTCATTATAAAAATCTGTTAGCATCCAATTTGAACAATAATGACTGGCAATATTCCCGGCAAGATGTCCTCCCATTCCATCACAAAGTACAAATAAAAATCCTTTGTTTTCTATTATATTGCATTTTTCAATCTGTTCCGGATCCCAAGTTGGAATTGCTATACTATCTTCATTTACATCTGTTTTTTTCCCACATTTTGTTAAGTGAAAAAATCTTAATTTGTTTTGCATTTTTTAACTCCCTGAAGTTTCTTTAAAGAAAGTTCTCTGATATAATAAAGTTAGATTAGAAACTAAATTATCTTTATTACATCAATAAATTCAAGAAAATAATAATTAATACTATTTTCCTATGTTTAGAAGATTTCGTCAATTACTTTCAGGTATATTATTCTAAATAATGATTAACCTGTTACTAACTCGAATAAACTGAAGTTAAGTAAATCCACGAGCAGCATAGCAAAGACCTGCGAAGCTCAAAGTACAAAATACACGAAAAAGAGAGTAAAATAATAACTTTATTGATCTTTTTTACAAAATTTAAATATTTTTTCAAAAAAAATCGACTTGTGCAATTAGCTTATATGTTTTCATTTCAATGCTTTAATTGATTTCCCTTTTTCTTCCGAATTCTTTCGAACAGTTTGACAAGAGAGAAAAACTTATTTCTCGATCAATTTAATTGAGAAACCCACGATTTTAATCGTGGGAATATTATATGGTAACAACAATAGCCGACTCTATTCGTTAAAAAACTATCACATAAATTCATTCTAATTATTCTCCATTATTTTCAGTGTCTATTTTCCTTTACGAATAGAGTCGTGGAGAGAGGATTTTGGATTATCCCACGATTAAAATCGTGGGTTTCTTTATAAGTATTCCTCTTTTAACTTTTTCTTCAAGCCAAAAGTGTAGAAAAAGAATATGTTCAAAATTTCTAATTGCACAGCTCGGAAAAATTTGTGGATTTCAGAATAAAAAAAATTGATACTATACTCTAACATTTCTCACTTCAAATTCAATTTTTAAACTCACCCTCAGTCCCTCTCCCTGTACTAAAATGTAGATTTAAGTGCAGGGAGAGGGATGACTTCTGCTTTTTTCTTCTTGCTTTTCTAATGTTCCTTTTCTTGATATTAAGAGAAGGTCAGCAGGATGAGTTCATTGAGGAAAATAAACAGATCATCATAGTTTATAAAAAAATCTGCTTTCTCAAATCATATCACTAATCTTTCCAATAACTTAGATAGATTAAACGAACTGAGAAATGTTAGTTATATACTATTGTATTTTTGTCTCGAAAGCCTTCCGGTGAAAGAAACTACCCACAAATATCTATAAGAACTGTGAAATGTTGTGATTATTCAAAAAGTTCTTTGATTTATAAAGGATGAAATCTCGAGTCGGGTTTTGAGTAATAATAAATAATCTATTTAGTCAAATTATATATTACTTAGAGATTTATTGAAATTAATTTTGTATCAAAACTCGACTCGGGATTTCAAGAAAGGGATACATTAGCGTAATTAACAAAATAAAAAAAAGCCCTCTTGCGAGGGCTAATTTTTTATTTTGTTAACATCATTTTTCGTACATGCTCTTTTGTTTGTGTCTTTAATTTGTAGAAATAAACTCCCGACGAAGCATCTTTTCCGAATGAATCCTTGCCATCCCAAGTGAAATGATATACTTGTTGATTAGTAATTTCTCCTTCAAAAAGAGTCTTGATCTTTTGACCTTTTAGGTTATAAACTGCCAATTTTACATTATCATTCTCTTTAAGATAAAAACTTATCCAAGTTATTGGATTAAATGGGTTGGGATAGTTTTGGAATAATCCATAGTTATCAGGTAGATCTGGTGGATTTGGATTCTCAGGTAGAGGTACAGAAAGTATTATTGGACCATGAACAGTAGTAGTACCTGCATAATCCACACTTTCTAACCAATACCAGTAATCACTTCCGTTTTCAAATTCATAGTTGTCTGTGAATATATAGTTTGTTGGTTCGGATGTTGTACCGGCACCTTCTATTAAATCAATATTGATCTTGTTAGATTGCCCGAAATTGTCCGAAATTGCTCGATAGAGATTCCAACCTGAATTATCAAATTCCGATTGAGTAGTCCAAGCAAGTTGCGAAATCCCTTCCTCGAATGTTGCCATGAAGGTACTTAATGATACTGGAAGTGGGTCTTCATTATATTCATTTAAGGTGATAATATTACTACTTTTTGCTCCGGTAAGATCTATATTTGAAAATACTAATGAGGTGAAAGTAGTACCACTTGTTACTGAAGGTGAATCATCTTTTAATTTTGTCCATTTTGTTAATCCACTATCATATTCATAAACTCTTAAATCTGTCAGAGTTGTTACAGTAGAAACATCTGAGTTTCTTACTCTGAATGTAATTGTACAAATTCCATCTGTTGTCGGATGTATATCCCAATATCTATCAATAGCATTGGGCGCATTAGGATGCTGAACTCCGCTATAATTTGTTACGGTGATAGCTCCCATGTTACTAGTAGAAGCAATGGTTAATTGGTCATTTGTTCCTTCTGGTCCTGTGAAATTATCGGTACCATTATTTACGGTTCCCGTATCTATTGCCGAAAGTCCATCATCTGTATTTACATAAAGATCTCCCGGTGAAGCAATATTTAATTCCGCTCCGTTGCTTATTGTTATACTCCCTGCATTTATCGTCACTGATGGTTCTGCTCGATTTGGTCTATTTGCTTTTGAAATTTCTTGAGAAGTTACCAATTTATTTTGAACAGCTCGATGACCGGCAAACAGACTTAGAGCAAAAGAGATTAACAACATCAATAAAAACATTCTCTTCATAATTCCTCCTTGAGGTATTTTTTTGCTCTAATTTTTAACTTGATTTGTGGATGGAAACGTAGATTTGTGAAGAACCAAGTGGTATATCAGTTGCACCATTTTGTTCTCTAACTCTTAATGGTAACCCAATATTCCAAAGACTTTGCCATGCTCTGATTTGGATTCTTTCATTAGCAAATAATTCAACGACATCACTTACATTGGGAGCTAAGTTATTTTGAAGATTATTCCATTGTTCAGGTACTCCATTATTATCAGCACCTTGTAGTTTATTACCTTGAGCATACATAACAAACCCGTTTCCATCATTACGATCTATATATATTGCAATAGATACGTAACCAGGGAAATTAGGATTTCCAATAATTTCTTGTGTTTCAATATTGTATAATAAAAAATCAATTCTGGCATTAACTTGATAATAGCCATCTTCTGTAGCTGCAAAGAAACCTGGTGCTCCTAATGCAAACTCCCCTTGTGCATCATAACTTATCATATCATAATCAATAGCTGTCCATGCGCTTACTGGAATTAATTGACCACCCATAGCTGCTGGATTTGCAATCAGATATAAAACACTTTGTTGATAAGCCCTTGCTCTACTTTGGTGTAAATCGTTGATAATACCTACAGGCGTTGTAACTGTTTGTACAACATTGCTGGTAGAAAAATATAAAGGACTATCAGCAATAACACCAACTAGTAATCCACTGTTCGAATTATCTGCACCGATCATTATAGTACCAAGGTTAGCTAATGGTAAAGCTAAATCAGTGATAGTACCAGCTGCCGAGCCATTTCCTTTACTAATTTGAAGCTCACGGTAATTTCCAGAGGTAGGATTGTCTGTAAGTAAGATTCTTGATTCACCTACAGAATTTACATTTTGAATAATCATCCCATTATCATTAATAGAATTCACATAAAGATGAAGATTGTCGTATGCAGTCGTTGTTCCAATTGCCACATTTCCACCATTAATTTCAAATTCAGAATTTGCATCATCCCAGGCTATAGTTCCATCTCCAGTACCACCAGCTGTAAGAGTTAATGTAACTGGATCTACTCCACCACTACCAATTGTAACTGCTCCATCATCTGTTAAAGTTGGATCTGTTTCGAGAACTGCTGGTGTCATATCTGTCCAACTTGTGCCATTATGATAATAAACTTTGTTATCAGTAGAGTTATAGTACATATCTCCTGCTGTTCCAGTAGGAATTGCAGTATTAGGGTGAACAGGTAATGTCACTACACCATGTCCTTTTACAATAAATAGTTTTGTACTGGCGTTATCTTGTACAGAAAACATCTCTGAAGATGAAGCACCATTTAATTTCACTTCTACATCATCTGCTATCAACACAAACGCAAATAACAACAACCCAATAAAAATCAACTTTTTCATTAATCCTCCTAGATTAATATCTTTTTGTTTTTTCCCCTGAATTTTAACACTCCAATTAATGAAATTCAGAATTTTGAAATATTAATATTTTTGTCAAATAAAATATTAAAAAATACAATAAAATATCTTTTGTTATGCCGATTTTATCTCATTCTAATACTCCAGTTTTATAATGTAAAAAATGGACACTCTGCATTCTGGATGAAAAAAATGAGCAATGTCACAAAGTTATTGTTTAACGCAGAACATTTGGTGCGAAAAACAATTGAATCAAGTATCAATATGGTGTAAAGAAATTTGGTTTACAATTATATGACCTCATTCTAACCTTCTCTCCCGCCAAAAAACGGGATGCAAGCACTTAATAAAGAGAAGGAACAATACGGAATAAACCATATTAACAAAATCATGCTGTCTAAAAAGTGACACCCAAGACTGCATAGTGCAAAAACGATCTTCCTTTTTTACATCTGTTTGATTTTTATAAAGATAACTCGCTTTTTCATCGTTTTTTCAAAATTTCCTTTTTACAGGTTTCTGCGTCAATCAAATTACACATCGAATCCATTTTTAAAGGAGTTTTAGGGAGAATAGATGTCGCACAACTACCTGTAAATATTAGCGTTATCAAATGCTTGCTCGTTTGGGGAAGAGAAAATTGAGAGCTAACTCAACCGTTTTTACGTTTTTACGCTTTTTCACTCTCTGCAAAAACGGTATTTTTGGTAAAAGTGAAAAAGCGGTGATAAAACGATGCAAAAACGATTTGAGAAAATAAATCTAATTTGTGTATTCACTTGACAGTTTAAACTTCGAAATGTTAAAAGAATTTTTTAAATTTGGAGGAGGTCAGATATGAGTAACATAAATTTTCAACAATTATTCATACCTTTGGTTTTGTGGATATGAGAAATTAATATGATAGTATTACTGGATACAAATATTATAGTTGCAGATTTTAGATTGAATTCACCCAATTTTGCTTTCCTATTTGAAAGTATTGAAAAAGGTCTTATAGATGTTTATATTCCTGCCATAGTGTTCGATGAGATATTGAACAAATATAGACAAAGACTAAATAATGCTCATTCAAAATTGTCTTCTGAAATCGAAACATACAATAAAATAACTGGAAAATCTTTGAATCTTATATTCAATAAGGCAGATATTGATGAGGAAGTTCGTTTGTATAATAAATACTTGAATAATATTATCAAAGAACTAAAGATTGTAAAATTACCTTATCCAGACACAGAGCATAAAAGGTTAGCAAATAAAGCAATGCGGAAAATCAAACCTTTTAATTCAAATGGGAAGGGTGTGTCATTAATTTGATGTATCTGGATAAGTTCTAAATGCCGTACCTATCTA
>JAIORE010000077.1 GCA_021108315.1 Candidatus Cloacimonadota bacterium | reverse complement strand
TTTAAATCTATATTTATAATAAAATAGTATTAAAATGAAAATTTACAAGTATCAACTCATCTGCGAACATCTATAAGAAAAAGATGTCAGAATTGGGATTTATTAGATTTTTTGATTTCCGGATTAATCCTATCATCCATTAATCGGGCTAATCCAAATTCAGACGTTCTTTGCGTTCTTAGCAGCTTTGTGGTAAATATCTTTTTCTTCATCTTTTAGTCTGTGTAAGTCTGTGGCTATTTTTTTTGATTTACTTTTTCTTGACAGTATCAGAGTGAAAAAATTGCTACAAAATATGAAATTTTTATTAGTTTTTTTCGCGTTAATTATCCTTTCAGGATGTACGTACTCTGTGCATTCCAGTGCATATCCTCATCTCAAGACCATTTTGATAGAGGAATTCAAGAACAGTACTGTTCAATATGGTTTGGAAGAAGAATTCAGCAATAAACTCACCGATTATTTTAATGCAGACGGAAGATTGAAAGTAGTTAATATCAATTCAGATTCTATACTTTCAGGAGAAATACTGGACTATGAAAACAAGATATTTTCTTATGATGAAAATGGAATTGAGGAATATAAAGTAAGTATACTTTTCAAAATAACATTTTCTGATCTTAAAAGAAATGAGGTAATTTGGCAAAAGGATAATCTTGTTTTAAATGAAACTTGGTCTGCTTCAGGAGAATTCACAGAGTTCAAATCAGAAGAAGAAACTCAGCAGCAAATAATTCAAGATCTATTCGATCAAATATTAAAAAATTCATTGGAACAGTGGTAAGATGCGAATAAATAAATTTTTAGCTCAATGTAAATTAGGTTCACGCAGACACGTAGAAGAATTGATCAAATCCGGTAAAATTGTAGTAAATGGTAAAATTTGTACTGATCTTTCTGTTCAAATTGATCCTACAAATGATAAAGTTTTATTTGAGAATAAAGAGATTGAATTCATTGATGAAAAAATCTATCTAATGCTGAACAAACCGCAAAATTATTTGGTTTCATCAAAAGATGATTTTGGGCGAAAAACAGTTTATGACCTTCTTCCTGATTTCAAATCTCATCTATTTCCCATTGGGAGATTGGATTATAACTCAGAAGGATTGTTACTTTTCACGACAGATGGAGATTTTGCAAACAAGATTATTCATCCTCGATACAAACTACCAAAGGTTTACAAAGTGCTTGTCAAGGGTAATCTAATTGATGCCCAGATAAAGCTTTTGAGAGATGGAATTGTAATTGAAGGGAAAAAAACAGCTCCGGCATTGGTTTTCGTAAAAAAAAGAACAGTAAATAATATTTTACTTAGAATCACGATTCACGAAGGTCGGAAAAGACAAATACGTTATATGATCAAAAAAGTCGGAGCAGAAGTCTTATCTTTGAAACGCCTGCAAATAGGTGATGTACGATTGGGAAATTTACCAATAGGTATGTGGAAAATGCTTAAACCTTCAGAAGTGATGTCGTTAATGAATTATCAAAAGAGAGGAAACAGATGAAAATAGGAATAATTGGTTTACAAAATTCAGGAAAAACTACAATTTTTAATGCACTTACCGGTTTATCAGCAGAAACTGCATCTTTTTCTACTCAAAAGATCGAACCGAATTTGGGATTGGTTGATGTTCCGGATGAAAGAATTGATAATCTTACCAAAATGTATGAACCTAAAAAAACGATCAATGCGATTATCGAATATATTGATTTTGTCGGATTAACTTCAAGCACTGGAAATAGCGATTCTTTTTCAGGTGAAGCGATGAGTAAAATCAAAAATACCGATGCCATAGCACTTGTCGTGAGAAATTTTGATGATGAAGTTATCAATCAAACTTTAGGTGAACCACAACCATTAAAAGATATTGATTCAATAATTTCCGAGATGATCATTTCCGATTTGATCATTGCAGAAAAGCGTTTGGATAAAATTGCTATCAGTAAAAAAAGAGGAATAAAAGATAGTGCAATGGTAATCGAAGAAAAAACATTGATTAAACTTATCGAACATCTAAATAATGAAAAACCAATTTTTGAATTCCAACTTGCAGATGAAGAGAAAAAATCTATTCGAGGATTTCAATTCATCAGCCAAAAACCATTGATGATCATATTAAATTCAGATGAATCAAATTTTGGCGAAAATACTGAACTGATTCAGGAAATCGAAAAAAAACACCAAGTTATTGAATTTGCCGGAAATTTCGAGATGGAATTGAGTCAATTAGATGCAGAAGAAGCTTTGGAATTTATGGAAGATATGAATATCAAACAATCGGCACGAGATAGATTGACTTCATTTTCTTACAAACTGCTCGGTTATATAAGTTTTTTCACAGTGGGAAAAGATGAAGTTCGAGCTTGGACTATAACATCAGGAAATAATGCTGTAGAAGCTGCCGGAAAAATCCATTCCGATTTGGCACGAGGTTTTATTCGGGCAGAATGCTTTAGTTATAATGATCTTATCTCCTGTGGAAGTGAAAAAGGAATTCGTGAAAAAGGATTATTTCGCTTGGAAGGTAAAAATTATATCGTTCAAGATGGTGATATTTTGAATATTCGGTTTAGTGTGTAGAATTAGGAAAATTAATATCTACAAGCATTTACCACAGGAATTAAATAATCCTAAAATAAGTTCTTCTTGCCATACTAAAGCAGTAAAAGCCCAATTTAAGTGAAACTTACTTCTTCAAATCCAAATTCTTCACTTTAATTTTATATGCTTGCTTCTCTTTATCTGTAATAATCACATTTTTCAAAAATTCATCGAAAACAGTTTGAGGAGCTAATTCTGCCATTCCAT
Source organism: Candidatus Cloacimonadota bacterium (assembly GCA_021108315.1). GTDB lineage: Bacteria > Cloacimonadota > Cloacimonadia > Cloacimonadales > TCS61 > JAIORE01. Next base: position 8,334 of record JAIORE010000077.1, on the reverse strand, counting down.
TTACAATTTCCAGCATATTGGGAAATGATAAAGACAATAAATATGATTTCTCAAGATCATTCACGACATAGGTAATTTTTATAGATTTTTGTCGTTTATCAACCTTAAATTCCATTTTTCTAAATTCACTCCAGCAGATAATTACCGATTTTCTTGCAATGTACCTAAATTTCACAAAATTTTTTGTAAAGTAAATACTGTTTACTAAAAAGAGATTTTTCAGTACGGAATTAAGTGTTAAAAATAATATAATAAAGGGAATAATTTTTTTAAATTTTGTTACATCTGGTGAAATTTGAAAAAAAATATGCCACAATGTAAACACAATTATAGTGGTTCCCAAAATTAATGTAAACCAGCGAACTAATTGATTGAATTTATAAACTCTCGGTAATTTTTTTGAATCCAAAGAATCCATTAAGTTTTCTATTTTATCCAAAACAACTCCTCAATTAATTTTTTCTTAAAACTTTTTTATTGAGAGATATTATACGTCAATGATAATAAAAGTCGAAAGAAATGAATTCTACTCGATTTATTAACAATCTTTTTCACTATATTATTGCCAGTAATGCATATTTCGGACTTTCCAAATATTTTGAATTCTGTAACGAAAGACGATTTCATCAATCTTTGGGATATAAACCACCTGCAAAATTTCACTGTGATTAAATGATAGAGAAAAATACACTTTAACTATAGAGCTTTTTTGTCAGTAAAAGTAATCCACTTCACATTTTGTGAAGATTGTGAGAATAAACTTTCCGAATATTATTTGAAAGAAATCCTTTGATGAAAGCTTCGGAAAGACAATATAGAGTTTTGGAGATCATCTGTTTGTCGGCAGGATATGTTATTTAGAAAGTTTTTTATTTGGTGTTTGAGAACTGTAATGTGTATTATTCGTAATGAATAAATCAACAGACCCATAAATAAACTGATCATTATATTCTTCAAATTCGTGAAAACTATTGTTAATTTATGGTTCCAGATTTCACAATTCTGTATAAAATTTCTTTTGATGCAAAAGAACAAGAACTACAACTTGAACTACAAGCAAAACATTCCGTATTGATATGTTCGATAAATTTTTTTTTCACAAGTTTTTCTAAAATGCCATCCAGAGCACTTTCTTGTATTTTGAAATATATTGCTAAATCACTAAGACTAATTGTTCTTCTTTCCTGAAAAAGCTTTTTAATTTCACGTAACATTATCTATTTTACTATAATATTTTTAGCAATATCTCGAGGAATTATATAACGTGATTCTCCAACTCTTACTACAATATTTTGCTCATTGGGATCATTTTTTTGAACAGAAATTATACTATTTACATACATTCCAAGTTCTATTGTTTTTTTATCTTGATTGATAAAAACAATATATCTTTTATTTTCCTCAGCTTCGTTAAGATTAATTCTTGATCTATTTTTATGACAATTGTCACATCTATGTCTGTGCCTTCTTCCACGACCATTCCCTAATCCTCTTTTTCCCAGTCCAAACATAATAAATCTCCAAAATATTAATCATCCATAATTGCAATTTAATCTCATTTGCAATTATGTCAAATTAAAAATGCTAAAGATACCTATGAAGTAGCTGAGACTGTTCACATCTCACGCCATCTTCTTCAATAAGTTAGCGGCTATATATTTGTTAATATTGCACATTTTTATGTTATCTTAACATTCTTTTGGTAGTTAAAAACCTAAAAGAAAAATACTCCATAAAGAAATCCACGATTTCAATCGTGGAACAATCAGGAATCATTCCTACACGACTTTAGTCGTTAACCTACCTTTCGCATTTTAAAAAAGAAGCAGCTCTACTAAAGGGTTTGAGAGCTCAGGCACTACATCAACTATGCAACGAGTTTAAATTTCATATAATATTTGGAAATATTTTATGATAAATTTCAAATTTTTATTAATGATTTATACGGAATTTACAATCCTCCTGTTTTTCGGAGACGAATATTTTTTTGTTTTATCAGGAAGAATAAGTCTTAAAATATCCTTAATCCTAATAGAATCAGCGAGATACAGTATTGTTTTCTCCATATATTACCAATTAAATTGAAGCCCTGAATTATGTCAAACAAAAGAGTGAGTTAAATAGATAACTACAAGGTACTACAAACAGGATTCCAAATCCTAACTATCTGCAATACAATGTTTTAGGTTTTTTAAGAAAATGACATAAAATTCCCTAAATCTCAATATTTCAGGCAATTACGCAAAATCGTCATTTATTTTTTTTGAGGAACTTTGCGAAGGGTAGGTTAAAAGAAAATAGACACTGAAAACAATGTAGAATAATTATGATGAATCTAGTGAAGTTTTTACGAATAGAGTCGGCTATTGTTGTTACCGCATAATATTACCACGATTAAGATCGTGGGCTTCTAAATTAAATTGGTGAAAAAAGTCCACTCCAAAAACCTAATCTTTTAGAAATATCGCATAATTTCATAGTTATTTTATGATAGAAATTTCCTTTTTGTTCAATAGAAACAATATTTGGACTTCATAATTCTCATTAAAATCTTTTTTGTCCTTTGGAAGGGTTTTTGGAGTGGACTCTGAAAAAAAAGTTTTTAATAAAGTATAAATAGAGACTATTTTTCTTGACACATAATTGTATTTTTTTTAAATTATTAATTATTAAAATTAAGGAGGATATGATGAAAAAATTAGTTACAACTTTTATTTTAGTATCAATTTTATTTGTTTCTATACCTGCTTTTGCTCAAGCAACAGGTAAAATTGCAGGTAGAATTACAGATTCAAAAGGCAACCAACTCAATGGAGTTGCTGTTTTCTTGGAAGGAACCGATATTGGATCTTACACAAAAGAGGATGGAACTTACATTATTTCCAATGTTAATGCTGGGACATATACCATCCATATGAACTTAATGGGATATAAATCACGATCAAGACAAATTACTGTTGCAGCTAACCTTACTCAAACAGTAAATTTATCTCTAACCCAAATGGCAGTTGAAATAGAAGGTTTTAAAATTACAGCTACCCGAGCAGTCGAAAGAGAAACCCCAATTGCTTTTACAAATGTGACATCTTCTGATATTCAGGATAAGTATACAACAGAAGATTTACCTCAGTTAATCAATAATGTCCCCGGATTATTTGCTTCTTCAGGTGGGTTAGGAGAAGGTGATATTTACATGCGTGGATTCGATCCAGATAAAGTTCAAATCATGATCAATGGTATTCCTGTTAACGATCCTGAAAGTCAGCAAGTATATTGGTCAAACTGGACTGGTTTATCCTCTAACGTTCAATCAGTTCAAGTTCAGCGTGGCGTAGGTTCTTCATTGTATGGTTCTGGAGCTTTTGGTGGATCGGTCAATATTGAAACTCTTAGTCAAAGTCTGGGAAAAAGTTCACACTTTACATTACGAACATCTGTTGGGATGTTTACCACTGATGGTGCAGATGGTGGAGATAACGACGGTAAAGTGGCAGATGGAAAAGGAGAATATGAAGATTATTCACCAATGAATTATAATTTACTAGTCAAATATAGATCAGGAAGATTATTTGATGGAAAATTTAATTACAACCTTATGTTCGAACGAAAAGGAGGAGATTCTTATCAAAATGGAACGACTTATGATGGTTATTCTTTTGGAGTGGAAGCCCAATCCTTTAGTAGAGCACATACTTTGAACTACAGCTTTATTGGCGCACCACAAAAGCATAATCAAGCTCGTGCTACAACAGATATGGAACTTATTAAAACTTTAGGACGAGAATACAATAGAAATAACAACGATGAACAAGAGAACTATTACTTCAAACCACAATTTTCTATTCGAGATGAATGGCAAATAACTGAAAAACAATTGCTTATGACTAACGTTTTCTTTACAATGGGTACCGGAGGTGGAAAATATCTTAGAAATGATGAATTTGATGTAGAAACCGGTGAAATCTTGTATAAAGAACTTAGTGATGGTACTGATTGGAAATATTTCGGTCGTCATGCCCGTTATGTTTATGAAAAAACTGGCGTTGTATTATCTGGTTATATTTACCAAGATACGACATATACACTTGGGGCAGAATCAGGTTTTGTTTCAAAAGGACGTAATGTTCCTAATTCCGATTATAACCATAGCTGGCATAATGATAGTCAGAACGAGCATAAACAATTTGGATTTAACACATATTATAAACACAACCTTAATGAAATGATCACCTTGATTTTTGGAGGGGAATTACGTCATTGGATAGCCGATCACTTTGCTGAAACAAAAGATTTTCGATATAATGGTGGTATTTATGCTGATGCTGAAAGAAGATATGACTATACTACAACAGTAACAAATTATTCAGGATTCTTGCGTACACAACTTAAACCATTTACGGGATTGAATTTTATGTTTGATGTTCAATATGCATCATACACTTCCACAGTTGAAGAAAATGAAATCCAAATATTTGATTTTGGAACCGGTCAATTTTTAAATGAATACTACTATGCTACAAAAGCTAATTTTGAAGATGATGATTATACAAAAACCTTTAACTTCACATCTCCTAAATTCGGTGTAAATTATAATATCAATGATTATTTCAATGTTTTGTCGAACTATTCAATTGCTTATAAAGAACCTCGAGTAACAGATTGGTATAGTCGTTCTGGTGGTCCTGATGTGAATCAAACTGCTGATGATGGCACTATTAATGAACTGAATCCTGAAAAAACTTCAACAATTGAGTTTGGTGGTGGTTATACAGGATTAATATTTGATGCATCTGTAAATTATTATATTACAGATTATGAAGATAGGGTTGAAAGTATTTATTTGGAAAGCGGTGAATCATATACTATCAATGCAGGTAATGCTAAACACAAAGGAATTGAATTTAGCGGGAATATGAATATTAATAATTTAGATGCTATGATTTCAGCTACATATGCCAAAAACCGATGGGAAAAGATGAATTTAGATAAAATTTTTGGAGTAGATGCTGAAGAAATTGAAGGCAAAGTTGTTCCATTTTCTCCTGAAAAAATGGTGAATGGTGAACTTGGCTACACATTTAATAGTATGCCTTTGGATGGAAAATTGCGGATAGGATTAGGCTTTAACTGGTGGGATGAATATTACGGAACTTATAGAAATGACTACTATACAGAATATGAATATGAAGATCCTGATCAACCATGGCTTGGTGTACTACCAGTGGAATCATCATTAACAGAATCTAAACTCCCATATTTCTTTGCAGTTAATAGCAACATCAAGTACAGTTTTAAAATTGGTACAAAAGATGCAAATATTCGTTTGGATATAAAGAACTTGAACAATCGTAAAGATAATTATTCCAGAGCTTCTTATGGTGCAGATTATGGAAGAAATGATATTTTAAATGGGGTGGATTACATGACTGTAACTCCTGCTCCCCTTATGAATGTTTTTTTAACAGCAGAAGTAAATTTCTAAAAAATAAGTGATAATGAAAAAAGACCCAACCATTATTGGTTGGGTCTTTTTTTTTTGACTATTCCTACTTCACTTTCAATACAAGATAATCACTAATGTTTAAAAATTTATTCTTGATCTCATCTCCATAGGATTTTGCTTCATCATAAGCAAATTTGCCTTTAACACGCAATCTATAGTAAACAGTTCCTTTGCTATTTATACGTCTACTGATAACTGTTTCATAGCCATTAGCCTGAAGTTTTGTTTGTTCCTCTTTTAATCTATCCAAATCTCTAATACAAGAAAGCTGAATCACATATTTTTTCCCTTCTGGAGCTAACAGGGGAGCGGAGAATTCCAAAGAATCGTCTTTTACCAAGTTGATGTATGTTTCGTACTCTTCAATCTCATTCTTTTTGAAAATTGGAGTAGGGATTTCAGCCTTTTCCTTAGCAATTGTATCTTGTTCAAGCTCTAAAAAGTTCAGTGTAGCAACTTCTAAATTTTCATCATTTTCTATCTTTGTTTCAATTGTCAAAGCGTTTGCTTCGTTACGGTTACATGCTGTTATTATCATTGTAATCGACAACAAAAGGGTGAGGTAATAAAATTTTGTTTTCATCATAAACTCCTTATTTTGTTTTTTGAACCCAGATTTTCTGAGTCTGGTTAAATTCTTCTTTGAAACTATTTGCGATTTTTACAGCATCTTTGTGAGTGAAATTTCCAGCTAATCTCAAGCGATAATAGGTTTCTCCATTTACATTTTTTTTTGATACTTTGAAATTATAACCAAATTTTGCGAATTTTCTCTTCTCTTGCAACAGCTTTTCTAAGTTTTTTGAAGCTAATATCTGTACTTCATAATCTTTATCTACAACATTTTGTTCGATTACTTCTTCAGTTTGTTGGGGAATTTCAAGAGTTTCTAATTTAGTTTTTTCTTGAAAGATTTGTTCATTTTCTGATTCGGTAAAAACCGTTTTGCTTTTGTTTTCTTTATCACAACCAAGCAAAATTGTCATAATAATTGTCATTGCAATAGCTATGTAAGATAATGTTTTAAACATATTTCCTCCTATCTTTCAGTGAATAAAATCTGTTTTTGGTAAAAATTAATTGAGCTGAGATTACGTTTCATCTTTCTAGTCCCAAATTCATGAATAAAGTTATTCAAGTTTGTATCGTTGTTTTCAGAAATCATCATAATGTTTCCCATATCTGTTTGAATTTCTGCCCATAGATTGTCTTGCCGTAATTTCAAATTACTTATCGTATGTTGAAAAGCCATTAGTATCTTCATTAATTTTTCATTCTGTCCATCATTTTCTTTTTTGTAAGTGACTTTTGTTGTTTCGAGTAATTCAATATTGTGTAAGAGAAGATTGTTATCTCAATTAGCTTTCTGCAAAGCAAACTCATATTGTTTGATCGATTTGTTTAAAATCTTTAACTTCGCAAATTGTTCCTTTTGGAAACCATGAAAGGTTGATAAATCAGCATTTATCATCTGCTGTTTTAAATGCAATTGGTTAAGCTCATAAGTTAATTCAGAATTGTTTTCCAAATAAATCTCGTTCATTAATAATACTGATGCACCTGAAAATAGGAGCGTCAAAATTATCAATAGTGTGTTTAAATTAGTTCTCATAATACACCTCCAATAATTTATCTATTATGGAAGCATAGCATGTACCAAAGTTGAAGGGATATTGTAACATACTGAAGAATAAATAGATGAGAATATTTTCAAAACAATAGGACTTTTTAAAAAATTCTCATCTATAACATGGTCTTTAATGTATAATAGTAATGTTATTTATTTATGATTGTTTCAATTTTATTAATAGTTTCTCTGTAATTGGTTTCAATATAAAAATGTGTGAATAATTGGAATAAATTGTAAAATATTATCAGCAAAAAAATAAGAAAATTAGTGTATAATGAGCTAAGTTATTCACACAGTACAAGTTAACTTACAATCGCATATTTCCTTAAAAATAAAGAGGTTATGAGTATTAAGGCTTTAAATGCACAACTTATACACGCGTTATACACATAATTAATAGGGTGTATATTAACAAATAAAAGTAGTTAAACAACTTGAGAAATAGAAATGAAAATATTGTAGAAAATCTATTGGGAAAATCCATCTAAAGGGTACGATATGACTAAATGTATAAATTGAATAGGCTCAGTAAATTTATAAAATTGGCACGCCCGATAGGATTCGAACCCATAACCCTCTGATCCGAAGTCTCCCGTCTTAAAGCTCTTAAATAGCTCTATTATTATAACTTAGCACCATTATAAATTTAGTGTGTGCGGATTATGTGCGGAAGTTCATGCTTTATCTACTTTTATCCTGTTTACCCTAAGGGCTACCACTACTATTTATTTAGTCTAAATATCTATTTTCTAATCATCTAACCAAATTTTTTTATATCAAATTAATAGTCAACCATTTCAAAGCGAATTAGTTATATGTTTTAAATTTATGAAATAGTATAAATGTATAATATCAAAAATCTAAAAAACTCGGTAGTAGGTTCATCATTCTCTGTCATAAAAAATTTGGTATTAACCACCCTACTCCTCCGTTTTACGGAAGGAGTTCTATACTTTTTGTTTCGTGTCTTTCAAAAGCAAAAGTATTGTAATCTGCTGTATGACCATTTCCTTAGGATATGAGTGTTATATTAACAAGTATCTGTAAACATAGTAAGTTAAGGTGTTAAATGGTTGATCATTAATATATTGAAGGACAGATGACGGACAAAATAAGTTGTAATATTTGCTACTTTTTCCTGAATATATGACTCTGTTGATTAATACAATTTTTCAAGACATATTTTTCAGTTCAAAACAGC
>JAIORE010000191.1 GCA_021108315.1 Candidatus Cloacimonadota bacterium | reverse complement strand
AAAGTCAAACTTTAGGAGTCCTCCAGCAGAGCTGGAGGTTTACCAATTATAATTAAAAAACCTCACCCCTATTGAAATAAAAAAAAATTCACAAGGTAAACTTTATCCTCTCCTGCAAGGAGAGGAAACACCTTCTCCCTACTTATAGTGATTTTATAATTAATCCAATAATCCATAAATCCTACAAATCCAAATTCTGACATTTTTCTTTGTTGTTATTTTAGTCCGTGTTTGTCCGTGGCTAAGTTTTTTTTCTTTTATCCGTCTTTATCAGCGTTAATCAGCGACTGATTTTCTTTTCTCTTCTAATCCATTCCCCAAATCCCGGTTTTTGCAGAATTCCATATTTTTGATCAAAGACAAGCTCACCACGTACAATTGTTTTATCAATCTTACAATTAAACACTTTTCCTACAAACGGTGAATATTTTCCTTTGGATTGAAGTTCTTTTTCATCAACTCTGAAACCATTATTCAGATTAATTATGGTAAAGTCTGCATCTGTTCCAATTTCTAAGCTTCCTTTTCGTGGAAACAAACCTAATCTTTTCGCCTGATTTTGAGAAGTTACTTTGATAATAGTTTGCAAACTAATCTTTCCTGTTTGATAAAATTCACTGAATAAATAAGGAATCATAAGTTGGGTTCCAGGTATTCCATTATAAACTTTTGAAAAATCAGCAATATTTTTTTCAGTTTCAAAATCACAACCGGCATGATCAGTTGAAATATAATCTACCAATCCTTTTTCTAAACAATTTTGAAGAAATTTACGATTAGCTTCATATTTTACAGGAGGAGCTGTTTTTAATCTGCCTTTCAAAGTGACAAAATCATCCGAAGTAAATTCCAAATAATGAGGACAAGTTTCAAAAGAAATATCGTGTGATTTTTTGTATTTTATAATTTCTCTCGCTGCTTTTTCACTACTTATGTGCACAAAATGAATTTTATTTTTGTTGCAACATTGCATAATCATTTTTACTGCTTTCCATTCAGCTTCTACAGGACGCATTTTTACAAAATATTTTGGGTTGGTTAAATCTTTATCTTGATATTGCAAAAAACATTGTTCAATTATTTGTTGATCTTCGGCGTGAAAAGCAAATAAAATATCAGGAAATTCGGTTAGAACCATTTCAATTTGTGGATAAGACATTGCTTTGAAGCTTTCCATACTGGAAATAGTGTACATTTTAAAACCAACAACTCCTTCCTTCCATAATGCTTTTATCATACTTTTTTTTAAGGGAAGATCATTTGAACAGATTCCTCCCCACAAAGCATAATCCACCACAGCTTTAGGATTTATTACATCAAGTTTTTTGAAAAGATTGCTAACATTGGTCACTTCGGGAATGGAAGTACAAGGCATATCAACAACCGTGGTGATTCCACCAAAAGCTGCTGCCGATGTTCCACTTAGAAAATCCTCATGATGAGTATATCCCGGATCGTTAAAATGAACGTGAGCATCAATACATCCCGGAATCAGTAATTTTTCCCTGAGCTCAATTGTTTCTATATTTGTATCAGTAATTGGAATTTCAGAAATTTTCCTGATTTTTTTATTGAATAAAATATCAACTTTTTTCTTTCCATTTGGTGTATCATCGGATATTATTGCATTTTTTATTAATTTCATTTTCTCTCAAGGAATGGTTTTAAACTATTTCACATTGCTCTTTAATATCCATAAGAGCATCTACGCATAAGTCTATAAAAACCGGAAGTTTATATTCAGATGACCACCTTTTCCCAATCTCTTGGTAAATCTGGTCGTGCAGTGGTTTTTTTATATTTTGAATTGATGTTTCAGTCAATTTTTTGCCGACAAGTAAATTTTCAATTTTTGTAAGCCTTTGAGATCGACTGAATAGTGAACCGTCCACAAGCCGACAATCTAAAACTTCTCCATCTTCATTAAATGAGATTTGAGAAGAAATACTCATACGAGTAATATTCACAGCTTTTCGTCTTCCTAATTGATAATAACTTGTGAAATATTTCACATTTTTATCTAATTTGGGAATAATTATCAAAGTAAGAATTTCGTCTTTTTCAATTTTTGTATTGTAGCTCCAGTTTATGAAATCTTCCATTAGAATATCTCTTTCTCCGTTTTTCGATTGCAACTTGAGCATTGCTTTATAAAGTATGAGAGGAGGAACCGAATCCGCACAAGGGGCTGCATTAACGATATTTCCGGCAATTGTTGCTCGATTTCTAATCTGCTTTGAACCGATTTGAGCACAAGCTTCTACTAAAAGTGGAAAATGTATTTTAATTTTACTATTACTAATAATTTTACTAAAAGAAGTTCCACCTTTTATTGCAATATTATCATCATTTTCGACGATTCCCACAAGTTCAGGAAGATTATAAATATTGAGCAATTTTTGTTCATTGGAAATTGATCGGCTTTGCACAATTACATCTGTTCCACCGGCAAGGATTGTGACATTTCCTTCCGATAATAATTCAAGTGCATTTTTGAGGTTTTTCGGATTGATTGAACTTATTTTATTTAGGCGAAGTGATTGTTTTTTTTCAGAATTGTCTTTAACCTCACTTTGTCTTTCCGGTTTTCTAAGATTTTTATCAATTTTTACCTGCTCCAAAGTTAAGGGAATTTGATAAAAACGTTTTTTCAAAGCAAAAGCGAGCGAATTATTCAAAGAAGCAGAAGCAAGTTCGAGAGTTGGTTCTCCAATACCTTTTGCGCCAAAAGGTCCATACTGGTCGTTATTTTCTACTAAAATCGCATCAATATTTTCAATATCGTGAATTGTCGGAATTAAGTAAGTATCCAGATTTTCAGATTTTACAACTCCATTTTGAATATCATAATCTTCAAATAAACTATAACCGACTCCCTGAGTAACTCCACCGTAAACTTGTCCTTCGACTCCGAGTTTATTCAGAACTTTTCCCACATCGTGCACAGCGGTAATATTTTTTACTTCTATTTTTCCGGTATGCGTATCTACCAAAGTTTCTGCAATCTGACATCCATAAACATAAGTGAAGTAAGCATTTCCTTGCCCTGTTTCTTCATCCCAACCCACTTCCGGTGCTTTGAACCAACCGTAAGCTGAAAGATTTTCTCCATCCCAATAAGCTTTTTCGGCAGCTTCTATAAATGGAATCGGTTTGATATTTTCTTTCTCAACTTTTCGTTTTATCAAATCATTTTCCCACAAAGTTTCATCTAATTCTGTAACATCCAAATCTTTTTTAATAGTCTCGAAAATTCTTTTTTGAACGATCTTGGCAGCTTGAATTGTGGCATTTCCACCCACCAATGTTCCGCGAGAAGCCACAGTAGGTCCACCGTCAGTAATTGTAGCGGTTTGAGGTTCTAAGAAAATGATATTTTTCATATCTACGCCCATTATTTCAGAAACTATCTGACAAAATGTAGTTCGAAGTCCTTGCCCATTTTCATTTACACCAGTGAAAACATAGATACTTCCATCTGCTTGCACGGAAACAATTGCCGAAGAAGCATCTGTACCTTCTGCACCGAGTGAGCATCCACGAAAACTGCAAGCTAAACCAATTCCTTGTTTAAATCTGTCAGATTTTTGATTCTGAACAGCAAAATCCTTAATCTTCTGATGATAATCTGATCTCTTGACAGCCAGATCAACAACCTCCATCAAGGAAACTTTATGACCCGACAAACATTGTCCGCTCGCAGTTATGCTATCTTGTTTGTATCCATTGATTTTCCTAATTTCATAAGCTGAAATATTGCACATTTCAGCTATCTCATCCATAAGAGATTCCTGTGCAAAAATTACTTGAGGAGAGCCAAAACCGCGAAAAGCTGCTGTATAAGTGTTATTTGTGTAAACACCTCTGATATCAGTTTCTACATTGGGAATTTCATAAGGTCCGGTAGCCTGAACCACAGATCTCCAAGTTACAAAAAAAGTTTGAGATGAATAAGCCCCGCTATCTGCTAAGATATTTATCTTCATAGCCTTAAGTTTTCCTATTTTACTGAAACCAACTTTATAATTCATTATGTAAGGATGTCGTTTGTAGCTTTCTTTTAAGGATTCTTCGCGAGTGTAAGTGATTTTTATCGGTTTCCCGGTGAGTTCACAAAGCAAAGCAGCACGGCAAGCAATATTATTGATAATATCATCTTTCCCACCAAATGAACCTCCAAGAGTTGAACCAAAAACATTAACTTGATTGAGCTTTAATCCCATAAAAATTGCCACAACTTTACGAGTTGTGAATGGATTTTGAATTGAACCATATACTTTGAAACCGCTGGTTGTTGGGTCTTTTACCACTGTAACCGTTTCCGGTTCGATGTAAGCGTGTTCGTGAAATCCCGTTTTAAATTTTCGTTCGAGGATATGATCCGATTCGTTAAAACCCTTTTCAATATCACCTTTTCGTAATGGATAATGTACTACTACGTTACTTTTGAATTCAGAATGAACGAGATGTGAGCCGGGTTTTACAGCTTCTTCGATGTCGAAAATCCCTTTTTTGGGTTCGTAAGTAATATTAATTGCGTCTGCTGCTGCACTGGCTTGTTCTTTGGTTTTTGCTGCTACTACAGCAATCACATCCCCACCAAAAAAAACTTCATCGTTCACAATCGGGAAATAATCTGCTCTGATAGGTCCAACTCTTTTTTGTCCGGGAATATCTTTATACATTGCAATTTTCACTACACCGGGCATTTTCTCAGCTTTTGAAGTATTAATAGATTTGATTTTTCCACAAGGAATATCTGTAAAACGGGCTACTCCAAATAACATTCCGTGCAATTTTATATCATCTCCATAAATAGCTTTTCCGGTTACTTTTTCATATCCATCTACTCTTTTTACTTCTTTTCCAATAATATTGTACATTTGTTTCTCCATTTTTCAATTTGCTAAGGTTCAATAATTTGTAAAAATATTTTTTGTTAATGATTTAAGTCAATTTCTTTGTCTGTTTTTTTCCCTATTTATTTTTATAAGTGAAATTATACTTGACATAATACGCATAATATTACATATTATTCAGTGTTTTCGGAGGAAGAAATGATTGAAAAACATATTAGATTAAACCTGACGCTACCGGAATCTATTGCCAATGAATTGACTTCAATTGCACACGAGCTTCACGACAAAAAAAGTAGAATTGTAGCAAAAGCATTGGAACTATATTTCGATGAACTTGATGGGCAGATCGCTGAAAAAAGATTAGATAATCTAAAGCTGGGAAAAAGCGAACTTATTGATGCGGAAGATGTTTGGAAAGAACTCGGTCTGTAAAAATGTATAAGATTAAATTTCTAAAAGAAGCAGCAAATGAATTAAAGAAAATTGATCCGATCTGGCAATACCGGATAAAAGAGAAAATCTCTCAGTTAGCTAATAATCCTACTCAATTGAAGAACAGAATAAAGCCGTTAAAGGGAAAATATCGTAAATATTTGAGATTAAGGATTGGGAATTACAGAATAATTTTTCAAAGGAAAGATAAAGAGTTGATAATCTTGATTATTAGAATTGCTCATAGAAGAGAGGTTTATCAAACGAAGAATTAAGAAAAAATTATAAGCCGCTAATTCACGAATAAGAAAAGTCCGTGTTTTGTCCGTGAAAGTCAATGGCAAAAAACAAAAACTTTGCACTCATCCGGCAATCTCCAGATTTTCTACTTGACACAAAAATATACAAATAGGTGTTACAAAAAAAAATTATAAAAGGATAATATTATGAATGAAGAAATGAATTTAATAAGTGTTGTTACCAAAGAGAGAAATAACATTCAAAGCATCGCAAAATCTTTGAAAAGTATTGAAAGAATGTCTCTAATTCCAGAAAAAAATCTTTATAAGATTAATACAGAGATTAAAAAAATCGAAAAGAAGCTGGAAACAAATAATTTGATTGAATCCATAAAACAAGATATTACTGATTATGTACAAGTAGTATGTTCAAAAATTCCGGAGTGGGAAGAAAAAACCAAGAAAGCATTTTGGGAAGAATTGGAAACAACTCTCACGGAAGCCGGTTTTGAATTGAGAGGAAATTATACTCGTTTGATGGTTTCATTCTACACTTTGGAATTAGACCTTGAGAATCTCAAAGTAATAATTTGGTATGGAAACAAGCAGGAAAAAGCTGCAACTTGCAGATTAAATCCTGATGATGTAGTAAAAAAACTGATAATGGCAAACAATAAAATTATCAACAGAGCATTTGACGAAGAAATATTTATGGAAAAACTATTTGAAGCATACAGCAATGCTATTCATAAAAATAAGGAAAGCATTGGTAAAAGAGTTTCAATCTCTGATGTTTTATTTGAATACACTCTTCTCATCCAAAAGAAAACTTTTAATATAAATCCCACTAAAAGCAATTTTACCGGTTATGAACGCTCTTTTTTCAGTTACGATTTATTTAGACTGAAACAAAGAAAATTTGGAGATAGTGAACTAAATCTCGTTACGGCAACCAGATCATTTACGCATAGGAAAGCTGATTTTCTCTGGATTCCATCCGATGAAAAAGGTGAAGGAGATTATATTTCTCATATAATTTTTAAGGAAGATTAATTATGAAAACAGAACAAAATGCTTTACTAACCCAATTTGTTGCCCGTCAAATCATTGAAACAGTTGGTGGACAGGGAACTCCACCGGAATACGGTTTCCAGTTTTTTACCGCTGGCTTGGATATGTATTTGGATACAATTGATGAAGAGTATTTGAGTACTTATGTTCGAGAAGGCGGTTCGGCTTTTAAAATGGTTGTGGGAATTTACGGAGAAGGGAAAACGCATTTTTTGTATTCGATTCGAGAATTAGGTTGGAAATATGATTACATTACAGCTTACATCGCTTTGAATCCTGAGCAAACACCGTTTCATAAATTACAGCAGGTTTATAAATCCATTGTCGCAAATCTTATCTATCCTCAAACTCCCGAAGAGCTTCTTTCCGGTCACGAAAGAGGAATTGAAGCAGTTATTAAAAAATGGTACAATGAGAAATATCGAGAAGTTTCAGAGAAATTTTCTGAAGATGAAGTATATGATGAACTTCTCAGATATATTTCTTCTTTGGAAAGTTACGAAAGCAATAGTTTCCGCAATGCTATCAAAGAAGCATTCAAAGCTCTATTAGAGAAACGCGAAGGTGATTTTTCCTTGATTATTCAATGGTTGGTTGGTGAAAATCCACCGAAAAATATGCTTAAGAATTACAAAATATTTGAGAAATTAGATAAAAGTACTGCTTTCAAAATGATCAGATCATTGGTGGAATGGGTTCAGGAAATTGGTTATGCCGGATTGGTGATTTTATTAGATGAAGCTGAGCAAACTCCCAGTATGTCTTCCAAACAAAAAAATATTCTTTTGAACAATTTGCGTGAATTGATTGATGAATGCGGTCATACAAATTTTAAAAGCACAATGTGGTTCTATGCTGTTACAAACGAGAATTTCTTAGAAGGGAAAACCCAAATTTATACAGCTCTCACGCAGAGACTTTCCTCAATTTTCGATGAAGAGATTAATCCGACCGGAGCAAAGATATATTTGAATAGAATTCCTATTGAACCGATAGAACTTTTGATGAAAATCGGAATAAAATTGGCAAAGACTTATGAAGTTGCGTACAAAGTATCTTTTGATGAGAATGTTTTACGTGAAACATTGGAAAATATTGCTAAGGAAGCTTACAAAAGAAAGTTAGAAACAGGATACAAACGCTTATTTGTAAAAAATATGATCAAAGCTTTCCATAAACTTCGTAAATCCGGTAAACCTCTTATCCCGGAAGATATTGATATGTAAAACAAACATTCCTGTTTGTTATGAAAATATAGAAAAACCTCACCTTAATCAGACTTGCTTCGCAACGAATAAAATGAGTGTGAAGCGAAAATGATGACATTTGTTGAATAATTCTCGAATCACATTCTCTTCGTTCATTGCGATTCAAGTCTTTTTCAAATTGAAACTTAAGAAAAATAATATGTATTACCCGACTCGGGATTTATAAATAAGGCAAAAAATGCAACAAATTGAACATCGAAGATATGGAAAAGGCAAAGTAATAAAGCAAAGATACGGTGGATTTGAACTTCATATAAATTTCCAAGACGAATTCAAAAGATGGGTAAGACGTGATGAAATCAAATTCTTGGGTAGATCACAAATCTTGCCAAAGCATAAAAAACACATCTCCAAAATCCCAACCGACCAATTCATAGCACGAAAAACAATTGAAGCTTTGCGAATGGGAATTGTTCCCTATGATTCCATCGAAAATTTCACAATTGGTCGTGATCCTGAAAAGAAAAAAATCGAAAACTGGTTGAATAAAAATTCAAAAGGAACTTTGTTTCTGCAAGGAGAATATGGAAGTGGAAAATCTCATCTACTGGAATATATTCACGCCACCGCTTTAAAAGATGAATGGGCAACTGCATTTGTAGAAATCGGTTATGAAGAAAATCCATTCCATAAGCCTTTTCAGGTTTATCAGCAAATTATCAGCAGTTTTTTGTGTGTAATTAACGGAAAAAAATTAGGTTTCCGTGATTTTATCAAAGAGATTGTCCATAGCAATAATTCCTTAAAGCTTGATTCTCATAAATTTTTCAGTGTTTTATTTCGGGAGCTTGAGAAAAGTGAGCTTAACTCAGATGAGCAAAAAGAAGAACAAATTTGGGAATGGATCGAAGGAGATTACAATTGGCATAAACCGTCTTTGTATCGGATGGGAACTGCCGCAAATATCTATTGCAATATTATCAATGGAATTTCTTGGGCATTACATCACATTTTCGGTTTGAAAGGTCTGCTGATTTTGTTTGATGAAGCGGAATATATCAATGTGGTAGATTATAAATATCAGATTGAGAAAGGTCTTGATTTTATGAACGGTTTGATAGGTCTATCGAATAATAATAAACATCTTTTAAAAGAAAAAATAATGTATCCTTTAAAAAAGGGAGCAAAAACAGGATTAACTTATTGTGGCTATCCTCGAAATGATCCACTTCGATTTTCTTGGCAATTTCCATCTCAGCTTAAAACAATGTTTGCTATCACACCTGTAGATTCAGATAAAAACCCGATTAAATTACAAAAATCAGAAATTGTTGATCTGCAAATGTTAAAAGATGATGACCTTCTGATGATCACTTTTAATGTAGTTCAATTTTACAAAAATGCATATAAAATTGATTTTCAGGATGATCTTATCGGAATATTATATGATAAACTTCATCATTATAAAACTCGTTTGTTTATTAAATATTTGATTGAATCTCTTGATATTATTCGCTTTCATCCTGAGAAATCTTTGGATGATATTTTGGGTTAAAAAATCCTAATTCTATCTTTCTCAAAAATCTCGAGTTGAGTTTTGATACTACTTAATTCAATTAATATGCTTTATAATCATATAAAGTAAGGTTGCAAAATCTACCAAAACTCACCATCAAAACCCGACTCGGGATTTTAAACATTCTGATTTGTGGAAATAAAATATTATTTCAACTTTATAATTCTTTGCGACTTAGCAAGAGACAAAACGAAGCAGAAGCTTCTTTAAGTTAGTGTGTTCCCAAGCAAAGCTTGGGAACAAGAATATAAAAGCATATTATTTACATTTTTTTTCGTGTTAATTTGTGAAATTCGTGGTTTTATCTTTTTCAGTTCATCAGGATTAGGTTATAAATATCAATCAAAATATGAAAAAATTATTAAAAAAAACTTGGCTTACATTTTTCGGAAGATTCGGTGGTATGCTTCCCATTCAAAAAAAGGCAATTCCGATAATTTTAGATAAAAAAGATGCAATTCTGCTCTCTTCTACAGCAAGTGGAAAGACGGAAGGAGTAGTTGCTCCTCTCATTGAAAGATTGCTTAAAGAGGATTGGAATAAGCTATCAATTCTCTACATCTCTCCCACAAAAGCCTTAGTAAATGATATGTATGCCCGTTTGCAGGAACAATGCCAAGAATTAAATGTTATGTTGACAGTCAAAACCGGTGATAAACAGAAATTCAATCCGCGTAAACCTCCCAATTTTTTGATAACCACTCCCGAATCGTTTGATTCCATTATTTGCCGGCATCCGTATAGCTTAAAGAATTTAAAAGCGGTGATTTTGGATGAAATTCATCTATTAGATAATACATATCGTGGAGATCAACTACGGATTTTACTGAAAAGATTAGCGAAGATCACCAAAACAGATTTCAATATTTATGCTCTCTCAGCTACAATTGCAGATCCTATTGATATGGGAAATCGTTATATAAAAAACTTTGAAGTCGTTAAATCTTCTCAAAAACGGATAATCGAACACTCTTTGGTTCAAACATTGGAAGAAATTTATTATTATGTGCAAACCGAAAATTTGAGAAAACTTCTCATTTTTTGCAATAAACGAGTAAGTGTGGAATTGGTTGCAAAAGAATGCAAAAGATATTGGGGAGACCAGCGAGTTGTAGTTCATCACGGTAGCCTCAGTACGAGTGTAAGACACGAAGCGGAAAGTTTTATGAAAGAAACTCATTATGGTGTTTGTGTAGCGACTATGACCTTGGAAATCGGGATTGATATTGGTAGTATTGATGCAGTCGTTTTAGCTGAAATACCTTGGACAATTTCGGCTATGATGCAACGTATCGGCAGAGGAAATCGGCGTTCTAATAAAAATCGGGTTTTTGCAATGTATTATGATGATGAAGAACGAAATTTACTTGAGATGATGTTCAAAGCGGCAAATGACGGTTATATCGAATTTGTAGAATATTCACCGGATTATGCCGTAATTGTGCAGCAAATATTTTCTATACTTTTTGCTAATCCTCAAGGTATTGAAAACCAATATTTTTTAGACCTTTTCAAGGATTTTTGTAAACTGGAAATTCTGATTGAAATATTAAAGCATCTGCTCTTTAAAGAATGGATTGTAAAACGAAAAAACAAATATTTTGCCAATACAAAATTGATGAATTTGGGAGCTTTTGGAAAAATTCACTCAAATATTCCTTCAATTGAAGTTTATAAAGTGATTAATAAGCTCAATAAACAGGTAATTGGCGAAGTTACAGCTCCAATAAGCGATGTATTCATTCTTGCCGGAAGGATTTGGAGAGTTGTTCATATTATTGATAAAAAAATATTTGTTAAACCGACAAAATATGCAAATTTCAAAGTCAAATTCAAAAGACAAGCTTCAAAATCTCAGTTTTATTACTTTTTACCGGAAAAATTGCGTGAAGAGATGGAACAGTTAGAATAGATTATACTAGTCCCACTTAAAAATGTCCTTTACAGATATAACCGTATAACAATTTA
>JAIORE010000040.1 GCA_021108315.1 Candidatus Cloacimonadota bacterium | reverse complement strand
TTTAAATCTATATTTATAATAAAATAGTATTAAAATGAAAATTTACAAGTATCAATTCATCTGCGAACATCTATAAGTAAATAATTTTTTTTAAACCTCAAGAAAAAGAAAAGCACAATAATCGTAAAACCGATGATATGAATAACGAAATTTCTTTTCTGAACTTTCACTCTTAATTGTGAGTTCTCGTTCTTTTGTTTGAGAAATTCAATCTCTTTTTCTCTTATTTGAATTTTCAAATCCTGCTGTTGTTTATCAAATTTTACTTGAAATTCTGCAATGCTTTCCGATAATGTATTTGAGAATATACTATCCCTAAGAGTCACTAATTCATAAGTAAATTCTTGTGCTTTTTTATAATTTCCACTTCTTTTATAAAGCTCAATGAACATATCCAGATTTATTAAGATCAAATCAGAAGCATCAATCTTTTGTGAAATTTTATTACTTCTTTTTAAAAAGGGAATTGCTGTAGAAATTATATTTTGTTCGAGATATACTCCAGCAATATTTTGAAGCGTGTTTGCTGTTCCATATTTATCGTCAATTTCTTCAGTGATATTAAGTGATTTTTTAAAATATTTCAACGAATTCTTATAGTCTTTTAGATTTTTATAGGTAAACCCAATATTATTATAGGAAGTAGCAATTCCATTTTTGTTGTTATTTTTTTCTTCGATCTTCAATGAGCGAAAATAGAATTCTTGAGCTTTTTTATATTCTTTGTTTTCATCATACACTATTCCGAGATTATTCAAAGTTGTGGCAATCCCTTCTTCATTAGAAATTTCCTCATAAATTTTCAATGATTTTTTAAAAAATTCTGAACTTTTATTAAGTTTTTCTATCTCATAATAAAAATTCCCTAAATTCGTATATGATTGGGCAATACCAACCTCATTAGCATTATCTATTTCCAATTGCAATGATTCCAAAAAAACTTTTAAGGCACTATCATATTTCCCCGATTTTTTATAAATAAGTCCTAAATTATTTAGCATTTTTGCTAAGCTGATGTCATCATCAATAGAAATGTAAATATCTTTTGCTTGAGTGTAATATTTCTCTGCCTGCTTATATTCACTTAAGAAATAATATCCGGTTGCAATGTTACTCAACGAATTTGCTTGCTCAGGAATGCTTTTAATATTTTTTGCTATAGACAACGCTTTTTTAGCAAACTCAATACTTTTATGGGGATCATTGTAACGATTTTCTACAGATTCTTCATTAAATAATTGAATTTTTTCAATATCATCAATTTCTTGAAATTCGTCAGAAAAGCACGAAATTTTTATAATCAAAAAGAAAATCATCAAATATATTATTTTTTTCATTTATTTTGTTCCTCGTAGATCAACATTCCAATGTTGATTTTTTAGGCAATTACGTAAGTCACAAATACTTTTTTTTAATAACAGCCAATTATGGAAAATTGCTCTACAGTTCTATTTATTTTTTCTCTGTGCTCTGTGGTAAATTTTTTTTGTTTTTTTCTTTCACAATTTTTTCACTTTTTTTAGTCCGTGTAAGTCTATGGCTATTTTTTTTCTATTCCCAAATTCTGTATAATCTTTTCAGCCATTTTTTTGCCAATTCCTTTTATATTATTAAGCTGTTCAATACTTGCCAAACGTACTCCCTGAACAGAACCGAACTCATTTAAAAGTAGAAATTTCGTTTTTTCTCCAATACCTTTTATCAAATCAAGCTCACTCGTTAATAGTCGAACTTTTCTTCTTTTCCTGTGAAAGGTAATTGCAAAACGGTGAGCTTCATCACGAATATGGATTAATAATCTCAGGGCAGATGATGATCTAGGAAGAATTATTGATCTTTTTGACTTCGGCTGAAAAACTTCTTCGATTCTTTTTGCCAAAGCAATTATTTCTATATCTTTGATATTCATATCTATCATAATTTGATAAGCTGAACTAAGTTGACCTTTTCCACCATCAATCACAATGAGGTCTGGAGTTACATAATTATCTAATTTTGTAAAATATCTTTGCAGAGTTTCTGCCATTGAAGCAAAATCATCCTGTCCGGAAACTGTTTTTATAATGAAATGGAGATAATTCTTTTTCTTGGGTTTCCCATTTTCAAAAAATACAATTGAAGATACAGTATCCACACCTTGAATCGTAGAAATATCCATACAAACCATTTTTCTGGGAAGCTTTTTCAAATTCAATTTATCTTTCAATTCTTTGACCGGAAAGATAGTTCTATTACTTTTTCTCAAGTATTTAAGTTTCTGTTCTTCTACATAGTTAAAAGCATTTTCATTAGAAATTAGCTGAAGTGCTTTCAATTCACCTTTTTGGGGAATTATCAATTTCTTTTTTAGCAATTCATTGATTTCCAAAAATTCCTCAGGTTTTTCTTGAATAATAATTTTATAAGGAAGTTTTGCAAGTTTTTCAGCATAATATTGTTTGAGAAAAGCTGCTAAAATTTCACTCGAATTTTCTTCTTCGACATTATCCATTGCATAAATTTCTTTGTTCAGAAGTTTTCCTGATAAGATTTTCATAACTGCTACAGCAGCTTTTGTTCCTTCTTTATACAAACCAATCACATCACGGTTTTTTTGATCTTTGAAAAACATATTTTGTTTGCGATTAAATTTTTGAATATTCAAAATTCTATCACGATATTTAGCAGCTTCTTCAAATTGCATATTTTTAGAAAACTTTTCCATTTCTACTTTTAGTGACTCTTTTACAATTTCATTCCGACCTTTTAGAAAATGAATTATCTGATAAACAATTTTTCGATAATCATTTTTACTAATTTTTCCGATACAAGGAGCTGGACATTTTCCTAACTGATGATTTATACAGGGACGTTTCCAAATTATTTCATTTTCCGGAATTTTTCTTGTGCAAGTTCGATATGGAAATATCCATTCCAGCATCCTCACAGCCCTTCTTACAGATTTCACATCAACATAAGGTCCAAAATATTTATTACCATCCTGTTCCAAATTTCTAGTAATAAAAATTCTAGGATAAGGCTCTTTCCAAGTTATTTTGATAAATGGGTATTCTTTATCATCTTTCAGCATCACATTGTAATGAGGTTTGTAATGCTTGATCAAATTACTTTCGAGTATGAGTGCTTCTTTTTCTGTATTGGTGATGATATATTCAATATTTCGAATTTTCTTAACTAATCTTTTCGTTTTTTCATCAGCAGGAGTTCCAGAAAAATATGATTTTATCCGATTTTTGAGGATTTTTGCTTTGCCCACATAAATCACTTTTTCGTCTCTATCTTTCATAAGATAAACACCTGATTTTTGGGGAAGGTATTTTATTTTTTCTTTGATTTTTTCCGGAATCTTTTCCATATATTTTTTATTATTTTATCTGATGATGATATTTTTAGAAAATTTGCACCGAATACATATATTATTACTGAAACACTACAATACAAGAATATATTAAAAATTGTATTCAAGGATATATTTTTTTTCCCAAAATAGATAATCAAAAAGATAATTACTGAAAGAAATATCATTTTTATTAAATCATTCAGAAAATCTAATTTTATATCTGAAAAACGATTTTTTAGAATTTTGATAAGTATAAAAAATTGTATCATCGCAGAAACTGAAGTTGCTAAAGCTAAGCCAGCGTGTTGCATAAAGCTCATAAAAATAATATTAAGAGCAATATTTATCACAACGATCAAAGCTGAAATTTTCACAGGTGTTTTGGTGTCTTTGGTTGCATAAAAAACCGGAATAATCAATCTATTCATACTATAAAAAGTGATTCCCAAAGTATAATATACCAAAGCAAGATACGTCATCTCTAACGAATTTTGATCAAATTGACCTCTCAAAAACAATATTTGTAAAAATTCTTTTCCGAGACCAATCAGTATTGCAGTAATCGGAATCATAATGAGCGAAAGTGAGACCATGCTGAAATTGAGATGTTCATTTAATTTATCCCACTCATCATTTGCTACAAACTTGGAAAAAAGTGGTAATACTGCTATACTTGCCGAAATTCCAAAAACCCCCAAAGGAAGTTGCATAAGCCTATTTCCCATCGTTAATGCCGTGATGCTTCCTACTATCAGAAATGAAGCCAAAATGGTATCAACCAAGAGATTCACTTGCCGAATTGCTAATCCCAAAACTCCAGGTAAAAATTTTTGCCATACAATTTTTAAATAATCACTTTTCAAATTCAGGATAATTTTAAATCTATAACCGATTTGTTTCAAAATTGGAAAATTAACTACAGTTTGTAAAATCCCACCAGTAATTACTCCAAAAGATAGAGCCAGTGCACGATCTTCCAAAGTACTTTCTGCAAAAAATAACACACAAGTGATAGGAGCTAAGATCATCCCAATATTCAAAAAAGCTGACGACAAGCCTGGGATAAAAAACTTTTCGTGTGAATTTAATATTGAGATAAGAGTTGAGGAAAATCCGATTAAAAAGAGATATGGAAAAATCACTCGAGTTAGCTTAACTGTTAATACATAAGTTTTTTCATCAAAGCCGGGGGTGATTAGTTTTACCAATAATGGAGTTAAGATCATTCCAAGAATACTTAATAATAGTAAAAAAAATGATAGAATAGATAAAATATTCAAACCGAAATCAATTTGTTCTTTCTTACTTTTTTTAGTTCCTATTTCATTATAAATTGGGATAAAAACAGCAGATAATGCACCTTCACCAAATAATTTCCTTAATAAATTCGGGATTTTGAATCCTGCTTGAAAAGCATCTGAAACATAGGTTGTTCCAAAAAAATTCATCAGAACAATATCACGTACCAGTCCTAGAATTCGACTAATCAATATTGCTACGGAAGTTAAACCGATCTGACCTGCTAATTTTTTTTTACTCATTTATTATTTTTCCATGAATTTTAAGATATGATTTTTTGAGTGATAATTTGAAAAGTAATGATCTTGTAAATAATTTTTTAATTTTATTGACACTTTTTTTGATAAAAAACTTTTTTAGATATTAATTTCTTTATAATTAAAATATTTCCAATTAGATTTTTTATGAGGTAGCCAATGAAACAATTGAAAATTGCTTTTGGAGTTATTACCAGAAATATAAACTCAATTACACCTTTTATTAATTTCCTAAATAATGCCCAAAATTATGGTCATAGCATCGCCTCAATTATGTTGATTTACAAAGATATCGTTGATAATGAGATAACAAAAAAGTTAAATAAATATTGCCCTGTTGATGCTATTCAGCTTGGTAAATCAACTTTCCTCCCAAAACAACTCAAAAGTTTTAATTTTAATGAGGAAGAGATTAAGGCGTTAATATGTACACCATGTTTAGAAAAATATAATATGGTTTCTTATGGAACTTGCCGAAATTATACTTTGCTTAATAACCATTATTGTACAAATGTTAACCTTGAATGAATTGTAGAAACGAAAAAATAAAAGGAATGACAAAATTATGAAAAAAAAATATGTTGCAAATTCTAAGTATTCAATTCCATATAATGGAGATATAAACAATACTATTGAAATTCTCAATAGCAATCTATCAAATTATGTTAGTGAAATATATTTTGCAGGTAATCCAATTTATATACCATCAGGAAGAAGACCGAAAGTTAAATATCATATCGTTAATAACAGTGGTGCATTCAAGTTTGATTATATTAAATATGATGAAGATTTAGAACTACTAATTACTATTTGCAAAAATATAAAAATAAACAGCAATCTTCTTCTTAATTTTTTTGGCAATCTAACTAAGAGTAATATAAATTATATTGGCAAATTAATCGAATTGGGTGTAAATATAGTAACTATTGGGGACACAACAATGCTTCCAGTTATAAAGAAACAATTCGGTTACAAGGTGAAAATTCAAAATTCTATATTTATAAAAATTAATTCTTCGAGAGATTATATTGATTTTCAAAATAATGGTATGCAAATAATTCTCGTACATCCAGACTATAATCATTCACATTCAATTTTGAATGATATATGTAATCATGTTTTAAATAGAGATATAGAATTCAAAATAATGCTTAATGAAGGATGTTTAATTGAATGCCCCTTTAGAACAAATGAGCAACTTACAGCACAGGTTTATTCAATTAAAGACTCCATCAATGACTTTGTAAATAACCCTAATGAAATTAGGCCATTGACTCAAAGTTGCAGAAAAATATTAAATGAAGAGGGAATGTCAATTTCAAATTTTATTCATCCAAATAATTTAACACATTATGATGAATATGGTTTTACGTATAAAATTGTTGGAAGATCTTTTAGTTCAATAAACATTGTTAAAACTTTAAAAGCATATATTAAAGGAGATTTTCAAGGAGATTTTAGATCTATTGTAGAAAATTTCAAACACTCATATTCACCTGTTAATCGTCAAAATTCCTTCAGGACAAACTTTATCATAGGAGAATAAAAATGCAAAAAGACTATAAAAACATAATTAATGGCGATTTTATTAAACATTTACGAGAAGAAAAACTTAAACAACAAGATAAACGAGCAATTTATTTAAGAGCTAAGTCTTTTTTTGTATTGGCGTTATTCAGTTCAATTTCTGCATTATTAAAGTTTTCTGCTAATTCTGCTAATAATGATAATTATTGGATACCATTATTCTTGATTTACATAATCCCCTTCATCGCAGTTATGTTTGATTTTTATATTTTAGGAGGTGAATTTGCAGTCAAAAGACTTAGACATTTTCTACGTATCAATGACACTAATGAAAATAGTGAAAAAATATGGGAAAATCACCTGAAAAAATGGCCAAAATCCTTCATGAAATATAATAGGTTTTGGGTGACATTTACAATTAATGTAGTATCTATCTTGTTGTTAATAATGTATCTCACATTAATTGATTATAGTATAGTTGTTATAATTCTATCCATATTATGGTTTTGTGCTATAGTAGCACTTAGCTTTTTCCTTTTTAATATTGAAAAACGAATAAGCAAAACTATAAACTTTGATAATCTCAAATGAATGAAGAAAGTAATCAATCACAAAGCATTCATCATTAGGAACTGGTTATGACAATGCTATCACAAGTTAATCAAAGAAAAATTATAAATACTATTAAGATTTAGGAGATAAAATGAATATTGGAATAATTATTGGTCGTATAGGTGATATTGATGGGGTTGCTTTGGAAACAGAAAAATGGATAGAAGTCTTACAAAAGTTAGGGCATAAAATCTACATTTTTTCAGGTAATTTCAAAAGAACAATAGTTGGAAAAAAAAATGAAACTAGTTGGCGAGCACTTTCTTTCTTCTCACCAGAGTGTGAATGGGAACAGAATCGAGCTTTCTTTTTCCCTGAATTTGAACAAAAAGAATTACTTAATCATTTAGAAGATACTTCGAATATTATTGCTTCTCAAATATTTAAATGGGTTTTAAAAAAGAAGATTGATGTTATTCTCACTGAAAATAGCACATCTCTTCCTTGTCATTTATCTATGGGAATTGGAATAAAGAAATTTGTTCAAAATTCAAATATTTCAGTTGTTTCTCATGATCATGATTTTTATTGGGAAAGAGGGAATAGATATAAAACTCCTCATAAAAAAATCAAGGAAATTATTGGAAATACTTTTCCATTAATTTTACCTAATGTCCGTCATGCAGTTATTAATACTTATTCAATGAATATTTTTAAGGAAAAATATAACATTAATCCTATGATAGTTCCTAACGTGATGGATTTCAAAAAAAAATTCGCTGATAAAGATTTATATAATCAGGATCTTCTATCTGAATTAGGATTAGAAAAAAATGATATTCCAATATTTCAGATTACTAGAATTGTTAGAAGAAAAGGAATTGAAGTAGCAATAGATATGATACATAGATTACAAGATAAAAGAGTAAAATTAATAATCACTGGAAGTGCTATAGATGATTCTAGGAAAGGATATTATAAAGAACTACTAATAAAAATAAAAAATAAAAAAATGAGTAATCAAGTGATTTGGGGACATCGGCGTATTCTTAATCAAAGAAAATTAGGGTGGAAAGGACAAAAGAATTATAATCTATCTGATGCTTATTCAAATGCTGTATCATGTACATATTTTAGCAGTTATGAGGGATTTGGTAATGCTTTTGTAGAATGTGCTTTAGCCAAAAAACCGATTTTTGTGAATAATTATAAACCTGTTTATTGGGCTGATATTGGCAGTAAAGGTTTCAGTACAGTTATGCTTGAAGATAATATATTAACAAATAATGCATTAATAGAAATTGAAAAAATTATTCATAATAAAAAATTACAAAAAGAAATTGGTGAATTTAATTATAGTATAGCCAAAAAACATTTTTCTTTTGAAGTTTTAGAAAACAAATTGACAAAATTATTTAAATTCTAATATTTCCTACTATGAAAAGTATCATAGATCTCTTGAATATACTCAAAAAGGAAAGAATTAAAACATGGTTTGATCTAAATAAATTTATCAAAACCATTCAGGAAAATCATCGATTTTCACCGAATGAATTACTATATTTAAATAAGGAAAAGGAGATAGAATTTAAACATATTGCATTTATAACATTTCATTATGGTGTTGATGGTGTTTCTATTGAGATATGTAAATATTTAAAAATAATTAATGAATTGTTTAATAATATTGAAATTCATTTAATTGGGGGTGAGTTTTCGGAAACTTTTAAACAAATTAATAATATTAATTATAAATGTTTTATTGTCAATGAAATCAACGGATTTTCAAAGTGGAAATATTTTAATACATTTTATAAAACAAAACTTATAAGAGATAGTGAAATTTATAATAATCTGGCTATTAACATCTGGAACGAGATTCAGGTAATTTCAAAAAAAATTGGAGAATATTTACTTGAAAACAAAATCCAGCTGATTTACTTAGTAAATACTAACTCTAATCCAGGAAATATTTCATTATCAATTTCAAATGTAATAATATCAGAATATCTGAAAATTCCAGTAATATCTAACAATCATGATTTTTTTTGGGAGGGAGGGAATATACAAAATGTCAATAACTCTAAGTTAAAACTAAAAACAAGAGATCACTTTTTTACTAATTTTACCTTGAAAGAAATTTTTTCAATTATTGAAATAACTTGCCCTTGGAGTTCAAAATACTGGTTTTCTTTGAATATTAATTTAGAACAATCGAAGAGACTTATTAACAAGTATGAACATTCAAAAGATTCCGTTGGTGAAATTAGCACAGCAATAGACACTGAAAATTATAAGCCATTATCTGATGAAATTCGGAAAAAGGAGATTTTCAATCAGATTTCTAAAATATTATCTGGATATAAAAATGATTTAAAAGTATATTCATTGAGAAATGTGAATTCGTTAAAAAATAATTACATTTATAAACCTTTTTTATTGGGTTTAGAAAACAACAATTTAATTGACATATCGTATAAAGATTTAATATTTTTACAACCTACAAGAATCACTGATAGAAAAAAAATTGAAGTAAATTTCTTTTTACTAAAAAAACTTTTTGAACAAAGAAATTTTATTCAGCTTTATCTGAAAAATCAAATTGCAAATATACTGATAATTGTTACAGGACCAATAACTGCTGGTCATAAAAACTATTTTCATTTTTTAATTGAAAACTTCATCAAAATTTTAAAAGAAATAGATTCGGAATATCAAAAAAAAATATTCTTAGGTTTTTTATTTAGTGAGTTTGATAAAATTACCTTCAAAAAACGTTTTAAAAAACCGATAAAAATTTATGATCTTTACAAAGTATCTTCATTAATAACATTACCGAGTGAGACTGAGGGAAGAGGACTTCCAATAATTGAGGGAGCATCTTGTGAGAAACCTGTATTTGCTAGAAGATATTATCCTGAAAAAGTATTTTCAGATGTAATTGGAGAACATTTATCTACAGATCAAAGATTAAATATCATCGAATTTCAGAAAAAAATTAATGATATAACAGTATATAAATTAATTGAATTCCTTTTTACAAATAAAAATGAAATTATGAAAAATAATCGTCAAATTGTAAAGAAAAGATACAATATGAACACATTGAAAAATTGCATAAAAGAAACACTTCTTTATACTTTTAGTAGAGCATATTATTAAAACTAAAACTGAAATTTATACTATTTGACTAGTGAATTAATATTAAAAAGAAAGATATACAAGGTTTTTGTATGAAAACAAATGAAAAAAATATCGAAGATTTCGATAAGGACTTTTTACTTATGCAATATTCATCTTTGAGAAATGAAATAATCAAAAGAATAGAGATTAAACATCAACTAATTTCTATGCTATTAATTGCATTAGGTACTTTTTTAGCAGTAGGCACGAAATTTTCAGACATTGTTCTTTTAATCTATCCCATATTATCTCTTTTCATAACAATAGCATGGAAACAAAATGATTTTCGGATTAGTAAAATTGGTAAATATATTAAAGAAACTATTGAACACAAATTTTTGCAAAATAACCAAATCAACCTCCTTGGATGGGAAAATTATTTTAGTGTTGCAAATTTAAAAAAAAGTATAATTGAGAAATCAGTTCTTCCTGCAAAAGGAATATTTATTGGTTCACAGATTATTACTTTGTTGATTTATTTCTTTAAAATAAAACAACATAATATTATATACATTGGAATTAAATTCAATACATACTTGTTTTATTTTGATTTATTTATTGTAGTTTTAACGATATTAATTTTGCAGAAAAACAAAAAATAATTCTTTCTTCATTGCTACTAAATTTATTGATAAATCTTAATATTTTTGGGGTAAAATGCAAACTTTTATGATAATCCCTACATATTGGTCTGAACCAGATGGTGAGTGGAACGAAGGTGATTCTGTTTATGATCATGCAACACCTATTAATGAAGAGGGAACACTTGCTCGGACTTTGAAATCAATTGAAATTTTAGATGATAAAAACTTTACTTTGATTATTTTAGGTGCGGTCACAAATCTGAAATATTTAGATTTGATGGAGGAAAAATTAACGAAAATCATCCTTGAAGCAAAACTTCAGATAAATACGATTTTGTTCACAGATACTAATTTACAAAAAGCGAAAAAAGTTCTTTATGAAGGCACTTTAATACCAGATATTTTACATCTGAACGGATATTCAAATATTCGAAATATCTGTTTATTTTTACCATATATTTTGGATGCGGATATTGCTTTGTTAATTGATGATGATGAGTTTTTTGAAGATCCAAAATATGTAAATAAAGCCAAAGAATTTATTGGTAGAAAATTTGGGTGTGTTTGTAGTATAATGTAAAATATATTGACTATATCTGCTGTAATAATAG
>JAIORE010000398.1 GCA_021108315.1 Candidatus Cloacimonadota bacterium | reverse complement strand
GCTTTTAGAAGCATATTTTCTTTCATAATCTTTCATAATTTATATTACACTACCTCAATTTGGAGTACATTAACCGTGTTAATGTTATGCTATGAGTTCGCTTTTTTGTCTGAACTATGAATCTTATGATTAAATGACAAGCTATGATTAAAAAAAGAAAGCTGCAAACTACCAGTATTAAATCATAAAAATCTATTAATCAAATTAATCAAGGTTCAGACTATTTTTCAAACTCCCCCAACCCCTCTTTATCTAAAGAGGGGAGCTTATTGAAGTCCCTCTCTTAAAATTAAGAGAGGGATTTAGGGTGAGTTTTTTATCTTTTTCTTCGTTATTAACTATTCACTATTAGTTATTCACTGCTTTTTTACTTCATCAAAAGCATTTTCTTATGTAGTGTCTTTTGTGCAGTTTTAAGCTGGTAGAAATAGACACCTGAAGAAACTCTTCTTCCCAAATTATCAGTAGAATTCCAAGTGATGTTGTAATGTCCGGCTTCCGCCTTGCCATTGATCAATGTTTTCACTTTCTGTCCCTTAATGTTATAGATAATGAGTTCAATTTTGCCATCTACAGGCAGAGAATAGTTTATTTGAGTGATAGGATTGAAAGGATTCGGATAATTGGATAAACTCAATTTTTCCGGAGCAGGAACATCCGGTTCACCGAAAGTGATAACTACAGTTTCATAAGGCTTGAGTTCAATATCTTTTTCGATGAAGCAATTGGAATATGCTTGATAGGTAAGAAATTGAGGTGGTTTTTGATATGATCTGTCACCATAAAAGAATTGGAAGCTGATATCATCAGAAGCTCTATCATCACTATCTGCAAAAGCAAGGATCTGTACTGGAAGATCTTCCACTTTGGCAGCTCCAACGCAAACATCACCTTGGAATACAGCAACTTCTTCCACGTTAGGGTCTCCAAGATCAATGATATTTATAGGAGTATAATCAGCTTTTTCTACATAATAGAATCCTTCAGTCATCTCTCTTTCTTTAGGGTCAACCGGTTGGGTTTTATTACCATAGACAAAACTACAATCTTCATCAACTTGTACAATGTACATCTTTCCATACATAAGAGAATGACGGTCATGTGGGATAACACCATATTTATAATCAGCCCAGTCTTCACCATTTACATGTATCACAT
This sequence comes from Candidatus Cloacimonadota bacterium, assembly GCA_021108315.1. Lineage (GTDB taxonomy): Bacteria > Cloacimonadota > Cloacimonadia > Cloacimonadales > TCS61 > JAIORE01. The sequence goes on along the minus strand of JAIORE010000398.1, from coordinate 10,247 downwards.
GATCCCAAATTCCTCTAAAAGCATCTTGAATTGACATGGATTCTTTTATGAAATATCCTACCCAGTTATCTATACCCGCATAAAGATCAATGACAGTGTCATCTGCCATTTTTATTCCGGAAACAGGGATTGTAACAGTTTGATCACAATCTAATTTATAACCTTTTTTGGAATATAGATTGACTAAACCTTCAGTAGTCCAGTCAGGATTTTCCCATATTTTATTGATAAATCCTTGATCCCATATATTAAAATAATCTGTCTGTTCTTCTACCGGTTCACAGATATGTTCTGTATATTGTCCCTCGGCATGGATGTTTCTATCTATCACAGGGGCAGAAACCCAGCGTACTCTATTGTGTTCGCATTTTATTTCTTTGTAATCATGGGCAAATGTTGTTAAAGCTCCAATGTCACGAGGTGTTCCGTCTGCGTCTCTATCATCTTCGTCTGTTTCCCATATTTCTCCATCACCATTTGTGTCTGGGTTTCCTGTATCTATGCAGGAAGAAAGTATTGTGGAATTCCAGAGGGGGTAGTAGTTTTCGTCATAAATATCAACAGGGTTTTCAGAAAAACAAGTTTCATCAGCAGTAACGCCAGAATAATTAGTAGTGTTATATGCAATGCAATAGGAAATTTGCGCAATTGTTGAAGAATTTGATTGCGAAATACCTCGCCAATGATTAGTTATGATATTATTTGTTATGTCAATATTTCCAGAACTATTTCTAATTCCAAGTCCAATTCCAATTAAATAAGTATTATCAGCAATTGTATTATTAACTATTCTAGGAACATCAATTGTATCAAGGTTACAATTTAGAAGCTGAATGGCATAGTCATGTCCACCATTATAAACAATGTTATCAAATATTAAATTATCCTCTAAAGTGAAGTTACTGCAATCATAAAATATGATTCCAATAGCGTCTTCAGGGTAATCAGTGAAATGAAAATCACGTATTAATTCATTCTGAGTTATAGTATTGCTTTCAATGATAACTTTATTAGCTATACTTGAACCAGTACAATATATACCTCCACCATTTTGGGCTTTACAATTTGAGATTGTGTTTCCTCTGATAATTACTTGGCTATTGGAGTTATTTTCGATGTAAATTCCTCCACCATATCCATATTTTGGAGAAGCACCTGAAAGCCAATTAGAAGTACAATTATCAATTAAACAATTTTCAATCGTAGCAGAGCTATAGCAAGTTATTCCTGCACTTTTTTCTATGTCTTGATGACTTCCTGCTAAAGTGCAATCTCGAATTACAACATTAGATATTTTGGGAGATCCATTTTTTATGAGAACACCCATTCCTGCATTTTGGATAGTAAGATTGGAAATTATATCTTCTTCATTGATTAAATTATAAGTAGCATCATCAAAGGTGAAACCTTTGGTGCTCGAAGCGGTATTTTGGAAATCTATAATCGTTGTTTCAGCACTTGAACCAATGACTTTTATATGCTTTCCATTTCCAGAAATATATAATCCATTTTCTGGGGAATAAGTACCAGGGAGAACATATACAATACCACCATTATCAGTATATCCATAGAGATAATTTATGGCATCTTGTATATCATAAAAAGAATCTCCGCTGGAATCGGTAGTTACGATAACAGCTTCCGATGTGATGCAAGCCAGAATAGTATCAAATGTTTGAGTTCCACTTTCTACTACTATATTTTCTATTTTACAAGGATAGTAGCTATTTGTTATATGGCTATAGTATGTATAAATAATATCATAAATACCTATTTGAGAAAGATCAAATTGATAAGAATAAACTCCTTGGCTATTAGGATGAATCATAAAATCATCCACAACAGAACCATGTTTATCAAATGTAATATCTACCAAGTTGGTTTCACCGCTTCCACCTGATAAAGAAATTGTTCCATTGATTTCCGGTAATTCATAACCTGTAAAGTCAAAAAGAATATCACTTTCAACATTTACAAATTCATGAGTTGCTGGTTCAAAATAGTACCCATATTTCGATGGAGTAATTGTTCCACTCCATCCATCAATAACATCTATTTCATAATATCCCTGTGTATTTGTATAGGTACTTTCATTATTAGTAACAACCAGATAAACATTGCTTATTGGCGTTCCATTTTGAGATAAAGTTTGACCGCTAATTACATGGGTTAAATATCCTGTAAAATCCTGATTCTCAAAATTTTGTACTACATTTTCATATGAATGCATTTCAGGATTAAATACATAATTTTCTTTTTGAGGAATTATATTAATAGGATCATCCCAAGGTACAATTATTTCATAATCCCCATTTTCATCAGTTGTGTTACCATTTCCCAGCTCAACATCACTCATCGGATTTCCATAATAATCCAAGATATTTCCCGAGATGATGTGATCTTCATAGTTTGTAGTATAATCATATATGATAGAACTTACATTAAATTTCACTTTCCAATTCTGATATAAGTTTTCTTCAGAGCTCATAAAGCTAAACATACACCGATTACTTGTTGTCCCAATTAGCATTTGCTCTAGAGTACCAAAAAGACCTAAACTATTAGGGACATCAAAATATTCTTCTGAACCTTGCCCATATGAACTGAAAGTAAACATCACAGTATCTCCTGCGAATTCATTAAATAAAGTCGGATTTGAACTTGAATAATTTTCTCCATCACTATTAAATATTGCTCTACATCTAGCAATAACATCTAAATAATTTAAATCTCCATCTGGGGTATTAGTACTAGGAATATCAAATTCTAATCTGATATTATTTACTGTCGCAGATGTTCCCTGTTCAAGATTTGGAAAAACTTGATACAAATCAAAAGCTCGATAAGTATCTTTTGACCAATCACCGCTATAATATTCATAATAATCTGTACCAATATGGTGTTGCTGATCCATATTACCAGAATATGTAACAGTCGTTTCATCTGAGCTATAAGAGTAATATTGATTACGTTTTAAACTCCAACTTGAAGAAAGGGTATCGTATCGATCATCACCATTTATTTGCAAATATGCAATTTTCAAATATCTATCTCTTTCATCTTCAGGAATATCTATGAAATTATCATAATCATCTAAATAATGTACTGGTTCTATTGATATTTTCAATCTGTATTTTGAATTTTCTAAATCGAATGTTTTAGAAAAGAATGTTCTTTTCTCAATTATTTCTGTTTCGTTAGCAAATGCACAGATTGCAAATGCTAATAGTACTATCGTAACTAATATTTTCTTCATTTATATTTTCCTATTTTTTTATTTTCATCTATTTTAATTCACAATTTATTTAACAAAACAACTCTTATAACAACAACCGCTTCCCCACCGCTCATAAATAGTAGAGCGATGAGAAAAAATCAGATAAATTTATTCTTCCCGAGAAAGAAAATAGATGTTTTTATTATTTGATAATAATTCTGTCTATAACATATTGCAATATAATAAATTTAGAGATCGAATTGGTAACTCTTGGAATTTAATATTGAAAATTTAATATTTGACGGAGAGGATGGATTGGATTTTAAATTAGATTTGAAAGATGAAATATCCTTATTATATCTTATTATTTGACAATTCAAATTCACAAAAACCACCTTATTCTTTATTCAAATTTATTAATTGGAATAACCTTTTTAAAGGTTAATTCGGTGTCAAGGTGTATTTTGCAGGTTTTATTTTTTTGTCTGAACCACAGATTAACCGGATTACACAGATTTCGCAGATTACTGAGTTGTTTGGGAAGATAACCTTTTGTCTGAACTCTGATTTTTATGATTAAATGATAGACTATGATTAAAAAACAAGATGATAAACACCTCTAAAATCATAATAATCTGATGAATCAAATGAATCAGAGTTCAGACTTTCTTTTCTTTTTCTTTCCCCAAAACAAACTTGGGAACGAGGAAATATTTTTTGGGAGTACATTAACAGTGTTAATGCCAAGTGATAAGATCGCTTGCAAAGAGCTGAGTTGTTCCAACTCAAAAGGCAATATTATTGCCTTACTCCAAAGTTATTTCATTAAAATCATTTTACGAGTTTGAGAGAAATTGCCGGATTGCAATTTATAGAAATAGATTCCTGATGGCATTGTTTTTCCCATTTCATCTTTTCCATTCCATACAACTTTATTAATGCCTAATTTCTCCCGAATGCTTTCGGGACTAATTTCTAATTTCTTTATTTTTTGCCCTTTCAGATTATAAATTTCTATTTGGGCATCTTCGTGTAAATTTGTGGTTTCAAAAGAAATTGTAGTTGTTGGATTAAACGGATTAGGATAATTTGCAAGTTTGAAACTTGGTTTAGGAATTTCCTCATTTTCGGAAGAAGTATAAATACTGCCTAAAATCGTTTTTGATTCTAAATAAACTTCATCGTAATAAACACCAACTTTGAATTTATACTCTTCACTTTCTGACAATCCGGTAATGGTTGTTACATTTTGATCTACAGGAATTGCAATAGATGTCCAAGTAGAAGCGGGAGCGTCTTTTAGCTTGTAAAATACAAACTGCTGATCAGGAGTTGTGTAGCAATTCCAGCTCAATTCTGCTGAATTATCCTCATAATAAGCACTGATGAGATAAGGAATACTTGGTAAACCTTCCATTAAACTCGGATCAAATCCACTTTGAACAAACTCTTTTGCTAGTATGGCTTGTTCAATCAAACCTGCTAAAGTATTTGCAAAAAACAGAACTGTATGAATAGAATATTCTTCCAAAGGTGGGATATTAATTGAATTTTCGGTAGGATTATCAAATCCTTGCTGATCTCCATTTATAGAATAAAGAAATCTTGTATCGGCTGCTTGTTCCTGATCTTCTTCCGTTAGATCAGTATATTTGCTGGTATCAGGATTTTTGGCAGTCATAAGCCAGTATTTTTCGTTTGCAGTGGGATTAGAACCAAAAATATCAAGAGGATCACTATCATCAGGACCATTTCCAACTGTCCAGTACCAACAACTTTCTTCTACGTCAGAATTAGGCACCATCAGAAAGCCGATGTAACCGTTAGTAAGTCCACCATCTCCATCTGCATCAAAAGAAAAGGCAAATTTTATTTGGTCTCCATTATAAAAACTCGAGAGATCATCACTGGCAACATCATAAGTACCCCAATTGGCAGGTCCGCAATCGGCATCAATATAAATTCCGTTGGTGACATCATAAAGTGTATCCAAAGGATCTGTATTGATAATTGTATGTTTGAAAATAACCATATCCGCATAATATTGAGTTGCCCAAGTATATGTTTCCTGTTTGATGGCGATATCTAACGGGACATGATCGTTGGAACCTTTTGCTGACCCCCAATCTCTGTCACCTGTAAACCCATTAGGGAAAGGGCTATAATCATAGTAATATGCTACAGAAGTTTCATATCCAGGATAGGAAGTATCTTCGTCAATTTGCCCATCACCATCGTCATCAAACGGAAGACTAAAGCAATAAGTTTCATCATCAAGATTGAATGGTCTTCCCAGATCATCTTCATCAATCAGTCCATCATTATCATCATCAAAATTTTGTCTGCTAAAGCGAGTGGACATCACTTTTTCCTGAGTATTGTATTGAAAGTATTGATTTCCTAATGGTTCACTTTCCAGTGGATTATAAGCCGGTAAAAATTCATATAAATCTGCATCACCATCAAAACCAACTGTAGTCAGTGTATCCACAACTACAGCAAGATCAGATGTCCAATCCGGGTCTGTATTAGGAACAACATCATTTTCATTGTTTGCTTCAGGAAGCCAATAGAGTATTTGTCCGTTTTCGTTACGACGGATTTTTTTTGCACCAACCCATAATGCTCCTTGATATAGATATTCCGTTCCGATATTTTCAGCAAAATCAAAATATCCGAGATAGGGCCAAATGCAAGATGGAGAAACTGAGTTATTTCCTGCACCTATAAAACCAAAATTTGAGATACGTAACCCAACATTTCCTCCTGTATGATAAAATTCCAAATCAAATTTTCTTTCATTTTCCGGTTCCATATCTGAAACTGAGAATAAATTTAGGGAAATTAGTACTAACACGATAATAAATATATTTTTCATAACAACTCCTTATTCCTGAATTTCACTAATTATTTGGGTTAATATTTCCTGAACCTGCTCAGTTTCCATATAAGCGAGAGGAAATCCGAAAAGATAACATTTATGATCACCAAAATCTTTTTTGATAGCCATTGGTTGCTCATTATAATAATCAAATTCCTCTTGAGTAGGACTGAAATCATCAAAACCTACTGGTTTGCAATTCATTCTATAAATTATCTCCGAACTGATGAACTCTTCCTTGAAAAATGAAATTAGACTAAATCCAGCTCTTAAATCAATATATGGTGGTTGCCAATCCAAAACAGGTAATCTTACCTCAATATCTGGAAAATTTTCATTCTCAGAATTTGCTCCAATAAAATATGGTTTATCTAACCAATTCGTTCCGAGATATTCTGCAGCTTGTCCTGATGAATTATCAATATTCCAAAAGTCTTGAGGAAAATTATAACTGACTAAATAATCATAGTAGAAACTCTTTTGAATATTTTTACCACCACTCAAAATAAGATTTCCACTTAAATCTGTATAAATCTTCAAAACACCAAACTCTCTTTCAAAATAATAATAATCTGCCGGATAATCCATAGAATAGATTACTAGCTCATAGTTTTGTAAATCAGTAGGGGAGAGTCTTTCATTACAAAAATGTAATCCACTTGGTTCTATTTCATTTCTAACTATAACATCAACTATTCCATTATAAGAAGAAAGATATTCACGGTATAAAGATTCTAATTCATCGGGAGGAGCAAATTGTCCGTTAACACCATCATTTACTACAAGTATGCCTTCTCTTTCTTCTGGTGGAACAGGTTCGTGCATTACAAATTCAAAAGAAACAGGCGTTTCATCAGCTTTTAACTGGGCATCAACAGCTCGTACTTCCAAAGTGTGTGTTCCATAATCCAAGCCGGTAAGGAGAACTTTTTGCGAAAAATCATATTCCTTTGGAATTCTTAACCAGATTGTTCCATCATCGTCAGTAACAAGATTTTCATCAATTGCTGGAAATTCTTCTATTGAAAGAGGTTCACCATCGAATCTTACATCCATAAACGTGATGAAGGAATGATAATTTAAACCTGTATTTTCATCATAAACCAAATCATTTTTTTTAAAACTTGGATTATCATTTACATATTCTCCACTCCAACCCCAGCGAAAATTCAAATCTACATCAGAACCACCAATCAAAACATAATTTTCTTCTAAATCTTTCCAAAATGGAGTTGCATAGTGTATTATTCCATCAACCAATTCCAGTGGAGCTTCATCTGAAGAATTAGCTTCATAATAAGTGATGTAGTGATGATCACCTAACATATAGCTATTTCTTAAATAAATTAAAGTTTCCGGATAAAATCCATCCATAACTGTAAAACTTATTGCATTGGGATTATCAACATCTTCAAAACCACTTTTGGTAACTACATAAGCTTGTAATTGCGTTTTTTCTTCTTCATTATTTGGCAACAAAGCCGGTGTGGTGAAAGAATTGAGATAAAGAATCCTAATATTTTCCATATCAAGGCTGCTATACCAATCACCTTCTGATATTATCTCATTAGTAGTTGCATTAATTGTGTTCAATCTATACATAAAGTATTCAGCGTACAATCCATCTACAAAAATATCTTCTATATTTTCATAGAGATAAAACATAGTTCCTGTTCCGATAATACAATCATCAATATGTCCGCCATAAGATGTAATTTTCGTGCCGATTTCCCGATATTTGAAGAAATTCACCGGAAAAATTTTGCTTTCTTCATTATCTGCAAAATATTTGATTTCTACATCGCTGATAATATGTTGAAGTTCACCATCTTCTGATTGAAATATTTGAGAAAATTCATTTTGATCTGTCCAGACGTTATTTTCGTTTTGACGAAGCCAACCATTCTCATCTGCTGTCAGATTTCCCGGAAGTAAGTTATCTGTAGTGGTGATCCGTATTGCAAAAACTGGATCGGTAATTTCATTGTTAGTTTCCCATTTAATAATCTGTTCATAAGAATATTCAGAACTGTTTTCCAAAGTAGTTTTTTCTCCTGTGAACGAAGTTACTTGCATAAGTTGTGACTCTTCGGGAGCATTGGTATTTTGTTTTGTACAACTTATAAGCAAAATTAGTGAAAGTACAATCAAGCTTAATAATTTCATTTTCTTCTCCTATTTTTTTGTATTTTATTTTTTTTAAAAGAAATTTTTAATTATCGTGTTTTTTGTAAAGGATAATCGGAAAGTTTAGTACAAATTTAGTTTTAAGAAAACCTTCCGAATCTTCATACATTAGAAATATATAAGAAAGCTTCGGAAGGTGATTTTATTGTTTCTTCATTATCCATTTTCATTATTCACTACTTTACAATCAAAAATTTACCACATTTTTTGAATTTTTTTGTTTCTACTTTGTAAAAATATATACCAGAAGCAAGGTTTGAAGGTTTGGGAAGATTTAAAATATTTTTACCTCTATTATTTTTAATAAACTGCTGATGAATTATCTTTTGTCCTTTGATGTTAAAGATTGAAATTTCAACAGGATCGTTATATTCAGAAGTTATTTCAAAAGACAATCCTGCTTTATTATGGTATTGTAAAGGGTTGGGAAAGATATTGATCATAAATTTATTTAAAATATTTTCTTCGGGAGAGGAACTTAAATCATAGCTATAAACAATTTTTTTGTCAAATTCCCAATTGTTTTCAAAGTAAATTTCTCTAAGAATCTTTTGTATTCTATCTTGGATATCATAAACAAAGTTCTGTCTATTTTCCGGCAACCAATATGAATTATTCCAAGTAAAATATTCGATAAGCTGATTATCATTGTTTGAATTTTGATAAGTGCAATGTTTTGTCGAATTTATCCAGTTCTGATTTCCCCAGTTTTGTTTGATCACAATTTTTGAAAAATCATCGCTTTCAATAATATATTTTATTGAGTTTTCCCAATTCTCATTTTGCCAGTACTTTATTGTGATACTCTCTTGAATATTTTCGTAAAACGTAGAAATTTCTTTATAATAATTTTGCCAATCATTTTCCTGCCATCTTTGCCAGATAAGATCAACAATGTTTTGAAACTCATCATATTCAATCAGAACTTTATCTGAATATAAGCTGATCCCATCTTGTCCGATATTTGAGGAGATAACTTCGCAAATCTGGTTGTTAGAATTGTAAGTGTATTCAGAATAAATAGCAGAATAATCAATATATTCGCTCCATTCTTCGATAAGACGATTTATCAATTTGTCATCTTCGTATGTATATGATATCATATAGGCTGTATACCATTCTTGTTCGTCTTGATTCCATTGATTTTTAGTGATCATTAAAATCTGATCGTCGTTAAAAGTACTTATTACTTCATAATCATCAATCCAATTTTCATTTTGATATTTATGATGTTTTTCATAAGAAATATTACCATAATCATTCCAATGATAAGTTACCATTTCATCAAATTTCCAAACACCAAAAAAATGTAGTTTAATTTCTTGATGAAGTTGTCCTTCAGAATTATAAAATCTTAGAAATTTCTCATCTGAATTCCAAACTTCGTTTTCAAATTTGAAAGATACAATTTCATCAGCTTGGTTATCACGCTGTAAACTAAACTCTTTAATAACATTTTCATTATTTTTAAATACATCTAAAGATAGATTTTCTTCCATTTTAGGAATTTCAACAAATTTTGCAGCAGATAAGCAATAAATAATACTGAGCAGCAGAATTAACATCGTATTTTTTTTCATAATAACCTCCGATTTTTATTTAAGAATAAACAATAATTGTGCCAAACGAAAGGATTGATTCGAAATTATTGTATCTAATATGAAATAAAGGATATTGTGATATTAAAAAAGAGTAATAAAGGTGCAAAAAAATAGCAAAGAGTACGGTTTTGATACATCAATATCGGACAATTGGATTTTGAAAAGGAAGCTTCTGTTCATTCTGCAAATTCAAATTCTGATATTTTTAATTGTCTGAAATGTGATTTTTTTATCGGATAGTATTTTACTCTGAGTTTTTAAGGTCATACATTTTGTAACTATTTAAAAAATAGATATGTTAATGGAGTACAAAAAAATCCAAGATTAACATAAATTAATTACCTGATTTATAAATGTTTTC
>JAIORE010000308.1 GCA_021108315.1 Candidatus Cloacimonadota bacterium | reverse complement strand
GAGAATTAAATTGAAACAACTTTATCCGTCAATTGAGGATTGACTTGACACTAGTTCAATATTTATCTAACTAATCCTAATTATCTCCACCCAACAAACTTCCCAAAAGTCCACCACCAAGTCCGGCAACTCCTTTTGATTCACCCCGATTATGATATCTGAATGTAGAAGTGATTCTATCCGCTAAACGAGAGAACGGTAAACTTTGCAGGTAAACAATTCCGGGGCCGGTTACTGTAGCCAAAAATACACCTTCTCCACCGAATAAAGCATTTTTGAATCCACCAATAAATTGAATGTCATAATTCACAGTTTGAGAAAATCCGACAATACAACCGGTATCGACTCGTAAAGTTTCACCTTGTTGTAATTCTTTCTTGATAATAGTTCCACCGGCGTGGATAAAAGCCATACCATCACCTTCCAATCTTTGTAAAATAAAACCTTCTCCGCCAAATAAACCTGCTCCGATCTTTTTTGTAAATTCTACTTCAATCTCAATTCCTTGAGCTGCACAAAGAAATGCATCTTTTTGACAAATAAATTTTCCCCGATAATCTGTAAGATCAATTGGAATGATTTTTCCCGGATATGGTGCAGCAAAAGCTACGTGAGATTTCCCCGCTCCAGTATGTAAAAATGAAGTTATGAAAAAACTTTCTCCCGTTATCATTCTTTTGAAACCTTTAAATAATCCTCCTCCGGTAGATGTTTGCATCTGAATTCCACTTTCCATATACATCATTGCCCCAGCTTCAGCTCGTACAGCTTCTCCCGGGTCCAATTCAATTTCCACCATTTGCATATCATCACCAAAAATTTTGTAATCAATTACATCAGCCATAATTCCTCCAAATTATTTTGTTTTTTTTATGAGTTTTATTACTCATTACGAAGTTTGTCTTCGTAATTTGCTCTTCAATATTCCCAGTATCCCGAATGCTTTCGGAAGGAACGAGAACAATGTGTCCTCTTCAACATTCCGAGATTCTGAATGCTATCTGAGGAAACAAGGGTTATAATTCGCAAAAATAAATATTTTGTTCAACCTGAGAACTTCTGTATTCTTTTTTCTTATCGCTTAATTTACTTCTATTAAAATTCTTCATAAAACAAAGAAAAAATGGTATCAATATTGAGTCGTAAGGAGCATAGTGATGATTCGATCTTGAGAACATCTGCTCTGTTTAGCAAATATTTTCGAATCGAAAAAACATAAGGGGTTATCTCAAAATAACATTTACGATCTAACTTTGAATTATTCATTTCTTCTACATTGTGAAAATATTGAATATCTAAATATATTCGCAATTTTCACTTCTTGAATCAATAAGTAATTCTTTGCTATATCGTAAAGTTTATTTCATGACATCCCCTAAAAAGTTGCTACAAATGACTTTTGCTAATTTTTTTCTTCCGTTATTGTGTTTTGAATATCTTTATAAATGCCCTTGATCTCTTCTACAAATTCATCAGAAGTTTCTAAATGTCCCCAACCTTGCTGATACTGAAAAATTCCATCAAATGCAGAATCATGATAACAGATCAATTCAAAAGGTATGTTTTTTTCTTTGAGAATTCCTTCCAAAACTTCAGCTTCGAATTCATTTTTTAGTTTTAATACTTTTTTAAAATCATTCATCCTATCCTCCTATGAATTTTGATTATTACTACTTCAAAAGCATCATTTTCTTAGTACTTGTATAGATTTCTGTCTCAATTTTATACAGATAAATTCCTGATGGTAACTGATTATTATTCTGATCTTTTCCATCCCAAACTATTTTGTGATTACCAGTTTTCATTTTTGTATCAACCAGAATGTTTACTAATTGTCCTTTGATATTATAAACTGATAATTTCACTTTTGTATTGAATTTCAATTCAAAGGAAATCGTAGTTTCAGGATTAAATGGATTGGGATAATTATAAACTTCTGTTAAAAAAACATCAGGAAGTTCATTATCATCGGTATTTGTATCTTCGTCAAAAAATACTACCTCCAATATTTGAGTAGGAGCAGAATCATCAATGATAAGATCACGATTGTTTATATCTTCATAATCTTCATCATTTAGAAATTTATACATCTGATAGCGATAAGTTCCTACCGGAAAAAGAAAATCAATTTCATAAATTTGGTCATCATCATCAATCATTATCAATTCAGTTATTTCCCAATTATTGAATGTTCCGGCGAGAGTAACAGTTCCCACTGTTTCCACATTGTTCATATTGACCGAGAAAGTTACTGTAACATCTTGAGAAATAAAATCTTCTGGAGCTTGATTATTGAAATAAACTACATCCAAAACCTGAGTTGTATTGGTATCGTCAATCTCAAACCAACGATTATTTATATCTTCCCAATCCGCTCCATTTACAAATTTATACTCTTGAAACCTATCCGATCCTTGCAGAAAAACAATATCCAGAGTATAGATCAAATCCATATCATCGTCACTCATAGTAGGTTCACCTACAGTCCATTCGGTGAAAGTACCGGTGACATACACATCCAAAATTTCTTCAATTACAGACATATCTACTTGGAAAGTCACGATTACATCTTGTTCAGTATGAGTTGGAATAAAATATTGCAGAACTTGGGGATTCTCATTTTCAACCATAAATTCAAAGTTTCCATCCAACCAATTATGATCAATATCGTTTACTCCCCAATGCCAAGTGTTGATTCCATCGTCAGGATAGAGTTCCATAACGACTGTCCAGATATGATCACCGGCAATTTCATCACCATTAGTTCCATCATCATAAAAAGGTGAATGTTCCGCTCCATTTCCCCATGTAGAATCATACATTCCACTTGCATCCCAGCTTCCTTTGAGGAAAAATCCGGTATAAGTCTGTTCAAAAGAATCGTTTACAATAAATGTAATTGGAGCAGGATCCCCAGTTGGAGGTTCTTGATCATTAAACCAGACTTCAACAAGATTTTCACCTGCAACTACAGTATAGGTTCTGTTATCTCCACCAGGAAATTCAGATGAATCCCAACTTCCATTAATTCTAAATTTGAATTCACATACAAAATCAATCTCAAGATCAAGCACAGTTATTGAACAGATACCATTTCCTTCTGAATCGACTAAAGGATCTGAACCAGCCCAAGTATTAAAGTTTCCGGCAACATCTACAAAATCATTTTCTGCATCAAAATTACCTAATTCAATTTGATAGCTCATATTCACATTAAATGTTACACTCTCAGCATTTATCATCAAAAATGACAATAAAATTGTTAAAAATAAAATTCCTTTTTTCATAATACTCTCCTTATTTTTTTGAAACCACGAATTTACACAAATTAGCACGAATTATTTTTTTAGCAACGAACAAAAACTAACAATACGAATATGAAGATTAATCACTGAGGACACTGAGAACACTGAGGTTAATATTAAATACAAAATCTTCAATAGTAAATTACATCTAGCCTTTTACACTTCCCAAAGTTAAACCGGAAACAAGCCATTTACTCAAAGATATAAACAAAATAACCACCGGAACAGTGATGAGTAGAGCCGAAGCAGCGTACATTCCCCACTCGGTAGTCATATTTCCTTGAAAACTTTTTAACCCTAACGGCAAGGTAAACATATCTTCATACCATAAAACCTGAGCTGCTACAATGTATTCGTTCCAAGCAGTCATAAAAGTAAAAAGTGCTGTGATCACCAGAGCTGGAGCAGCTAAAGGCAAAATAATTTTCCAAAATGTAAACATCTTGGTCGCTCCATCTATCATTGCAGATTCTTCCAAGCTAAAAGGAATTGTATCATAATATCCTTTCATTAGCCAGATGCAAAATGGCAAGGCAGAAGCACTATACATTATCACCAAACCCAGAAAACTATTCACTAAATTCAATTTTGAGATCATTATGAACAAGGGAAGTAGTAACATCGTAGGAGGAAACATTTGCGTGACTAATAATGAAAGCAATCCCATTTTTCTTCCGGGAAATTTATATCGAGAAAAAGCATAACCGGCTGTTGATGCTAAAACTACTCCAATAATAGTTACAACTAAAGTAATCAACATACTGTTTCGAGCCCAGATAAGAAATGGTTTCTCAGTGAACAATTTTGTATAATTTTCGAAGGTTGAATCCTTTGGAATTATCTCCAGTGATTCATTTAAAAGATTATCTCCCTGTCTTAGAGATATTGTAAGTACTCTCAAAACCGGATATATTGAAATTACCACAAAAAATATAATTATGATATAGATTAGAATGTATTGATACAATTTAGTATGATCTCTCATATTTTCCTCTTTTTATTCTCACAAAGATAAAAAATTTAATACTTAAAGAACACACCTCCCTGCTGAAGCCGTACTCCTCTCAAGAGGAGAATTTCTCTGTACTCTCTGTGTTCTCTGTGGTTTAAGTCTTTTTAAGTTTTCTCCGCTACTTGCGATTTATTCATAAATGTAATGCTGAATATCACTAAAACTACAAAAATTATCATCGAAAATGCTGCTGCATATCCGTATCTATAAAGATTGAAGGCTGCTCGATAAACATAGGAAACCAGAATATGCGTTTTATCTGCCGGTTGTCCTCCATTTGTAACGAGCCACATCACATTAAGATTATTAAAAGTCCAGACAATTCCCAGTGTGATTGCCGGAACCATCACAGGTTTAAGAAGTGGAACAGTAACATTTAGAAATTTTTTCCAGCTTGAAGCTCCATCAATTTCAGCAGCTTCATAAAGTTCATACGGAATAGATTGCAAACCACCCAAAGCGATCATCATCATAAATGGAAAACCTAGCCAAATATTGGTGATTATGCAGGCAATAAAAGCTGTAGTCGGTTCCGAAAGCCAATTTACCGATTCCATTCCAATTTTGGAAAGCATCAAATTTATTGCTCCGGTATCGGACATGAACATTCCTCGCCAAGTTAAGGCTGTAATGTATTGCGGAACAGCCCAAGGTAATATCAAAAGTACTCGAAAGATTGTTTTTCCCGGTAATTTTCTATTGAGAAGAACAGCGAGCATCACCCCAATAGAAACATGAAAAAATACATTCATAACCGTCCAAATAAGTGTTTTAAAAAATACTGAATAAAATATTTGCTCCGAAAACACTTTGATGTATTGAGTAAATCCCACGATCTGCCAAGAATTCACATTTGTCATATTCATATTTGAGAATGAGATTACAATATTATAGAAAAATGGATAAACCACCATCCCAAACATCAGGATTGCAGCTGGTGCAGCGAGAATCACAGCAAATCTACTATTTCGAGTTTCCTGTGATTTCGGGTTTTTTAGTAAAATTAGGATAAATTTATATATAAAAACATAAGTAAGAAACAAACCCAAAGCAATTCCGAGAACGATGAAGATCGTATTCATTAAAGTGTTTTTCTCAGGACTTGATTCACTTCCTTCATACATGGAGTTGATTTTTTCATCAGCAAGTTTTTGTTGATATTCAGCCGCTTCAATAGGTGTCATTTGTCCGCCGAGAACATTCTGCAAAGCCGGTCGCATTGCATCCCAAATAGCTCTCATTTCCGGAATTATCGGCATCAAAGTTCCGACTTCTATCTGTTTGGAAGATTCCTGTAAAACGGGATCATTCATAAACGAAGGATCTGATTGTAATGATTTCAACGATGGAATTGATTTGTGTTCTTTACTAAAAGTTCTTTGAGCATGTTCAGAAAGAAGAAATTTTAGGAGTTTTTTGGTTGCATCCAATTTAGTGCCGGAAACTGTAGAATTTATAGAATATCCGGTTGCGGAGACATAGGGAGAACTCCATAAACCAGTTTCGTTCACAAAAGGAATACGTGTTAAGCCAAAATCAACTTTGGGAGATTTCAGATATTTTCCCCAAGACCAATCACCATTTATGATCATCGCTGCTCGCCCTTGATTGAATTTATTATCGGCAATATCATAATCACATTCTTGCGGAATAATTTTATACTTGTTTTTTAGATCATCCATCAGTTGAAACGCTTTTATGGCTGCTTCCGTATTTAAATTTGGTTTATTATTTCTATCAAAAACTTCTCCACCAAATCCACCAAAAAACGGAATAAACCAAAATGGTTCCGAATAATTCCAAACTAATCCATATTGATCTATTTTACCATCACCATCTTTATCAATTGTAAGTTTTTTCCCAAATTCTATCATCTCTTCAATTGTTTGGGGAGGGGAATCAAGTCCAACTTCTGCAAACAATTTTTTATTATATACCAGAGAGAGATGATTCCCCAATCTATCCGCAATTTGATAAATGTGACCTTTGTATTTTACGAGTGCCAAATCACTGAATCGAGCAAAAAAATCTTCATCAAAAAGATCTTCCAAAGGCATAATTATACTTTTATCGCTTTTTTTCAGCTTCATCACTTCAAAAGGACCAACCTGATCCATTGGACCATAAACTAATTCCGGACCTCCACCAGTGAAAGCTGCTGCAGCCTGATAGCCTGTTCTCAATTCTTCTGTTCCTTTATGCAAAGCGATAATTTCTATGTTGGGATTTTCTCGTTCAAATTCTGAAATGAGTGTTTTCAAAGAAGGTTCTTTTTGAGGTTCCATTTGGTGCCAGAGATGAATTCTTATTGTTTCTGAAAAGAGGAAAATTGGAATTATGAAAATTAAGTATAAAAGCGATAACTTTGAAAATCTCATAAAAACTCCCATCAAATTATGTAACGTGTTAGAATTGATGTTAAATATTATATGTCAAATCCTTTTTGCTAATATTTAAGATATTTTTGGTTTGTTATTGACGGTTTGATTCATAAAAAAATAGTTAATTTAAACAAATTTGGAGAGGTTTATGAATTTATTTTCAAATATTCCAGAAAAACTACCAAGAGAAATAATAGAAACAATTTTCGATTATGACAAAATCCGAATTGAACGAATTGTTTCAGACGGACATATTTCTCCCAAAGATTTTTGGTATTATCAAGATGAAAACGAATGGGTGATTGTATTACAGGGCAATGCCGAAATAGTTTTTAAAGATAGAATAGTTAAGCTTACAAAAGGTGATTATCTAAATATTCCAGCTCACGAAAAACATCGAGTAGAAAAAACTTCAAATGTTGAAAAAACTATTTGGTTGGCTGTTTTTTATTGATTTTTATTTATACCAAAACAAAAAGTTCAATTCTCCATTTTTTTATGTAAATCTGATTCTACAAATATTTAATCAAATAAAATAGTTATTTTGTAAAATTTATCGATTGAAAACTGATGAATTTTATCTTGAATAGTTTACTTTAACAAAATTTTGTAGTAGATATTTCTGCAAATTTAAGTAATCTTCAAATTCTCTTAATCCCTCTTATCAAACGATAAGAGGGATTAAGAAATAATTGTTCTAATTTTATTTCATCAAGATCATCTTGCGAATAAAATCATTTCTACTAGTTTCTAACTTATAGAAGTAAATGCCATTTGATACTTGATTATCATTATTATCTTTTCCATTCCATAAAACATCTTGATAGATATTTTTTTCTATAGTACCTCTGAATAAGCTTTTTACCAGTTGTCCTTTGGTATTGTAAATAGCTAAGTTAGCTATAGAATCATAATCAAGAGCAAATCGAATTGTTGTTTCAGGATTAAATGGGTTTGGATAATTCTGATGTAAACCGATTTCAATGATAACAGGTGGAGTTGGATTATCAGGTTCATGCAAAACATACAGAGAGATAGGACCAAAAAGTTGCGTACTACCGGAATATTCCTTACTTTCTATCCAATAATGATAAGTCATATCGTATTCAAGAATTGATTTATCCTCAAAAATATAATCAGTTGGTTCGCTGCTTGAGCCGGCTCCCTGAATAATTTCCTGATTAATTTTCTCAGCCTGAGAATAGATTTCTGATAATGAACGATAAACATTCCAGCCTGAATTATTTGTTTCAGAAGCTGTCGTCCACATCAAAGTTGATGTTCCACCAACCATTTGAGCTGTGAAAGAAGAAAGTGTAATAGGCAAGGGTGTATCATTTTCTTCTCCAGGAGAACCACTTCCTCCTGTATTTTCTGTCCATGCGCTTGAGTTTCCACCATATCCTGTAGTATTTCTTTCCAATGGTTCGTCACCAGACCAAGACCAGGCAGCTCCACCAATTTCGTTGAATTGATCTACAGATTCTGCTTTGGCATCATTAACATAAATTTCTATAGCATCAGATCCACCATCAAATGGAAACATAAATTCAGAATAATCCGGAGTTGTTCCGTATGCAGTTTCAAAAGCAAATTGATCTTGTGCAATAACAAAATAATCGTGGGAAGCGAGTGTAAAACCAAACAGCATTGTAACAGATGGAAATGCAGAACCATTATCATAATATCTTATTTCCACATTGTTAAGATTCAGAGTGTTTAAGGTTAAATTGTATATCTCCATAAAACCAGACATTGGTTCAGGATGCACATCATCTCCAACAATTTCTGTAATGATCAAATCTCCTGCAACAGGTTCGATAGGTGCTGCCGGTGTCGTGGCATCATCACTTGGCACAACGGCATCAGTTTTAAAATCAATGTAAGCTCCGGAATTGGTGTAAGGATAAATTTTGAAATTATAGGTTGTTTCACTACTGCAATTATTAAAATAGTAACCTGTATTTCCATGCAGAACTTTTACATTCCCACCTCCATCTGTCAAATTAGTATCATCAGCAGGATCAACACCATCAACAGGATCAATTACTGCACCTGTTGAAGCTTTGATCAAATATCCGTCTGGAGCTTGCGCACCATCGTTTTCCGTCCAATAACAGTCAATTTCTGTAGGATTATAAGGATCAGCATGAAAACCAGTAACGTGATTTGTAGGTTCCGGATCAACATCAAAGGTGGGAACTGTAGTTGATGGGACAGAGCCATTGATTTTATAATCTATGATCGTACCCGAATTAGTATAGGGATAAATCTTGAAATCATAGGATGATAATTCATCAAAGAAAGAAAATGAATAATCTGTTTCACCATGTGCCACATGAACCACTCCATAGCCAGGATTACCTCTGAGATCTGTATCGTCTGTATAATCTGTACCATCTACAGGATCTGTGATTGATCCTTCCGATCCAATGATAAGATAACCGCAAGGTGGTTGAGCTCCATCATTGTTTGCCCAAGTAAGATCAATATCTGCTGTATAATCTCCGTCAAAGCCCAGAACATGATTCTCAGGTTCACCATTTGGATTAGCCGGATTTGCTCCGCCGTTTCCCCAATATTCATACGCTCCAATATCTGTGGTTCCGTTTCGAGCTGTACTACGTTGGTCTAAGACAGGAATGGCAATTCCATTGTTTGCTGCACCGGAATTTCCGGCATTGATCGCAACACTATTTGTGGTGAGAGCTAAAGTTTGTGTTCCGTTTGTAGTATGGTTATCTTGCAGTACTGCACTTAGATTCAGATTGCTTTGATTACCAGTAATATCACCGGCAGCACTAAATGTTTGGTTAGAAGCTTCTACGATATTATAGCCATTATCATTTTTTGAACCCGTCGACATATAAAAGTCATTTCTTGTTCCACCCATTCCGATATTATTGGCTAGCATTGTGTTTTTGATATGAATAGCTCCACCAGATTGGTAAATACCTCCACCATTTCGTGATGGATCACATTCATTATGAGCAACTGTACAGTTGGTAATGATCAGTGTACTTAAAGCATTGTAATAGATTCCCCCACCTTCATCTCCACTTGTATTATTGTGAATAGTACAGTTTGTTAAGGTCATATCTGTTGCATAACTATCAATTCCTCCACCTTCACCATCGTCTGTATTGCCATTAACAGTACAATTTGTAAGTTCCAATGTTCCATTAAAAATTTCGATACCACCACCATCAGGACAGTTACTGATAGTACAATTTGAAAGTGTTAAATCAGTCTCGTCACAATTAAATGCACCTCCTCCAAAGGCATTGTTTCCGTCAAATCCTGAATTGTCTATTGTAACGGTACAGGTATTTTCCGTAAAAAACACACCTCCATAAGTAGATAAATTGTCATCGAATGTACAATCCATAGCTGTAAGCGTACAACTATCCATATAAATCACAGCCCCATGTCCACCATAAAAACCCGGATTCACTTCAATAGATCTATTGTCAGAAAGTGTACAATTGTTCAATGATAGTTCAGAGCTGTTGAACAAAGCAATTCCTCCCCCATGTGAACCGGAAGCAATGTTGTTTGAAACCACACAGTTATTAATTTCAATAACACAGTTATCGGAAGCTTTAATCGCAGCACCATCAATATTACCTGGAGCTCCCATATCAGTAAGTTTACCATGTCGTAATGTTAAGTCTTCAAAAGTTACTTTCTCGTTAGATGTAATTTCAAATAATCTATCAGTTCCAGCATTTTCTAAGACATGACCTTCGACAATTGTAGTTCCTGAACCGGCTCCGATAATATTCATATCTGTAAAATTACGATCAATATCTACATCATCCGTCGCATCAACATCATTCCATAAGGAAAAAGTACTAGCAGAAAGATGGATAACAACAGTTGTTGTAGTCGGATTCGATACATTATCTACTGCGTATTGAATTGTTCGCCAAGGATTTCCTGCACTTCCATCTCCTGTTGTATTACTTCCAGTTGGATCAACATAATAATCAGCAGCATATAATACTACAAAACTTAAAACAATTAAACAAAAAATAATTTTCTTTTTCATAATTCCTCCTTGAATTTTGTTTTATTCTTATTACAAAATGATTAATTGCAATAAAAAGACCAAAGCATAACATCTTATTTAACTTGATTGACAATATATTATTTAATGAGTTCATCTGTCAAAATATTTAATATTTTTATTTTATAAAAAAACTATATTTTAACAATTGAGCAAAACAATCTATAGTTCATTTTTCACTAATTCTTTCAGTTCCAATTCACTATTTTTTTAATTTTGGAAAATTGTTGTTCATTATACACAGCTCCTCATACACAGCTCCTCATCTGTCTCATTTATAAAAATCCGCTGCAATATCAGTGACATCACAGCGGATTTTCTTCTTTTTTCCAGGGAGAAATCAGAAAAGAATTAGGAAAGCTACCTATCGAACAACTGTGTTATTTGGAAAGTAACACTGTTAGTGCACTCCAAAGCAATGAAAGAATAGCTTCCGAAAGAGTTTTCTGCTCTTTTAGCTAAAAACTACTCATCATTAACTACATCATTATTTCATCAAAATCATCTTGCGAATAAAATCATTTCTACTAGTTTCTAACTTATTAGAAGTAAATACTATTTGATACTTGCTTATCATTATTATCTTTTCTATTCCATAAACATCTTGATAGATATTTTTTTCAATAGCACCTTTGAATAAACTTTTTACCAGTTGTCCTTTGGTATTGTAAATAGCTAAGTTAGCTATAGAATCAT